>JABGVU010000087.1 GCA_018645865.1 Flavobacteriales bacterium | reverse complement strand
TGATTCTAGCCATATCGCGTTTTTGGTCTTTTTCTTTTATGCTTTCTCTTTTGTCGTACACTTTTTTCCCTTTAGCTAAAGCAATTTCTAGTTTTGCTTTTCCTTTTTCGTTAATGAATAGACGAATAGGAATAATAGTATTTCCTTTTTCGTTTACTTTCCCTAACATTTTGTTGAGTTCTTGTCGGTTTAGTAAAAGTTTACGATCTCTTTTTGGTTCATGATTAATGTAACCTCCATTGGTATATTCAGCAATGTGCAAGCTTTTAACATATAATTCATTTTCAATAAAAACGCAATGTGCATCCGAAATATTGGCTTTATTATTACGAATTGACTTTATTTCTGTTCCTACTAGAGAAATTCCTGCTACAAAAGTAGCTATGAGTTCGTATTCAAAACTTGCTTTACGGTTTTTGATGTTTATCTTGCTTGACATATTGCAAAGATAGTATTTAGATTTTAGATATTAGCTAGAAATATCTCATGTATTGATACTTTAACTAACATCTATCCCAAAGCTACATCCAGTACCATCATTACGATAAAACCTGCTATTAGTCCCATTGTGGCTAGGTCAGTGTTTCCTCCTCTTTGGCTTTCAGGAATTACTTCCTCTACTACAATATATATCATTGCACCCGCAGCAAATGCTAAGGCGTACGGTAATATCGGTAATACTTGCATTACTATAGCGGCACCAATTACAGCAAAAATTGGCTCCACAATAGCAGATAGCTGTCCCCATTTCCATGATTTCCATCTGCTAACTCCTTGTCTTCTTAAAGGCATAGATACTGCAAATCCTTCAGGAAAATTTTGAATTCCAATACCTATTGCTAATGCAATGGCAGAGCCAATTGTAAATACTGAATGTCCTTCTATTCCTAATAGTTCAGGGTTTGCAAGTGCTCCAAACGCAACACCAACAGCTAGTCCTTCTGGTATATTGTGTAAGGCAATAGCTAATACTAAAAGAATTGTTTTTCTCCAATTGGTTTCTACTCCTTCAGCTTCTTCTCTCTTTCCAAAAATATGCAAGTGAGGAATAATTTGATCTAAAATATAAAGAAATACAGCTCCTAATAAAAATCCAATTGCTGGAGGTGTCCATGATGGTGTATTGCTTAATCCCATTTTATTTTGCATTTCTACATAAGCAATGGCAGGAGATAGTAATGACCAAAAACTAGCTGCAATCATTACTCCACCTGTAAACCCTAAGGAAATATCTAAGATTTTACGATTTGAGTTTTTAAATAAGAATACTAATGCTGCTCCAAGTGCAGTTAGTCCCCAAGTGAAAAGCCCCGCATAAAGCGCTTGCATTACAGGTGTTTGTGTTATAAACCATTTGTATAAATCGTAATTTTCCATTATTTAGTTTGTTTTTATTAAAAGATGTTTGGCAACATCATTGCTAATGTGCTGTTTTGTGTTTTCTATTTTTATACTTAAAGATTTGTCAAAGCTGATTTTTTCTAACAATGTAATTTTCATACCTATTGTTATGCTTAGCTTAGTTAGGTAGTCCAAAAAATCTTTGTCATCTAGACTCA
Organism: Flavobacteriales bacterium; assembly: GCA_018645865.1. GTDB lineage: Bacteria > Bacteroidota > Bacteroidia > Flavobacteriales > BACL11 > UWMA-0277. The sequence goes on along the minus strand of JABGVU010000087.1, from coordinate 38,413 downwards.
CTCCCATTATCATCCCTTTTGTATTGACTTGTAGCTCGTTTAATGGCGTTGTATTTGTTTTTGGTATTTTTCCTTCTTCTGTTGGTATAGGCTCACCATGAGGGTCAAATTTTGGGTGTTCTAAAAAAATGTCTAATCGGTTAACAAGTTCTTGTGACTGTATGTGTTCTAATTGTTCGGCTACATCATGTACTTCACCCCAATTAAAGCCTAGTTTGTTTACTAAAAAAGTTTCCCAGAGTCTGTGTTTCCTTAATATATTTATTGCTTTATTCTTCCCTAATTTACTAAGTTCAACTCCTTTGTACTTCTTGTATTTTATTAATTCCTTTTCCTGTAGTTTTTTTAACATATCCGAAACAGAGGCCGCAGAAGTGCCAATTTCATTAGCAATCGTATTGGTGGACACTTTCCCGTCTTCATTTAATGAAATAGAGAGTATAGCTTTTAAATAATTTTCTTCTGCTAAAGTAATAATCTTGTAATGTTAAGTTTTTACAAACATAAATAAAAGTTTAGTCATATCTAAAAATAAAATGAATAAAATAATAGATGAATATTTGTAGTAGGGTAGTGTCTGCTATTAAGTTTATTGCTGGTGATTATTATATAGGCTTATAATTTTACACTAGATAGCTGTTCTTGTAAGGCGCTAAAGTTGCTGTAGTATTAACTTTTATTGAAATATAAATACAACTTTATTATATATGATTACTTATATTAGTTACTTTTGTAAACAAATTTATGGCGCTAAACTTACTTTATTAGTTATATTTTTATAATTGTAAATTTAATTAAATTAAAATACTTAAAATCAATAAATTATATAATTTATATAAAGTAAATATATAATGACTATAAAAGAAAATAACACCTAATTAGCTTTAATATAAAAACTAATTGTATTTTTGATGTTTACAATTGTAAATTTATAATTTATGTATGAAAGGCTTAAAAATTGGATGGAATCTGAGAACTTAAAACCTTCAGTATTGGCGGATACTATTGGTGTGAACCGTGCTACAATTTCGCATATACTTTCAGGCCGAAATAAGCCAAGTATTGATTTTTTAGCAAAGCTATTAAGTGCTTATCCTAATATAAATGCCAATTGGTTAATAAGCGGAATTGGCTATATGCAGAACGATATCAAGCAAAAAGAGGTCGTTTCTATTAAGAAAATAGGGAAAGTGGTCGTGTTTTATGATGATAATTCTTTTGAGCAGCTAAACTCTTAAATTTGAAAGCATTTTCTATTTTTGCATAAAATCTCTACAATGTACAGAATAGTCCGTTTTTTCTTATTTTTTTTTAATCCTGAATTAATACATCATATTACTTTTAAGATTATAAAGATAGGAGGTATGATCCCTGGTAAAATGTGGTTATGGCGTTTAATTTTTAAAGTTAAAGACACTAGCTTGGGGCGTGAAGTTTTTGGTTTAAAATTTGATAACCCAGTAGGTTTGGCTGCAGGCTTTGATAAGGATGCTAAACTTTTTGATGAATTAGCTTCTTTTGGTTTTGGTTTTGTCGAAATTGGTACGGTTACTCCTTTACCTCAAGATGGAAATCCTAAACCAAGGTTGTTTCGCTTAAAGGATGATAGTGGTCTTATTAACCGTATGGGTTTTAATAATCAAGGAATTGAATTAGTAGTTGCTAGATTAAGAAGAAAGAAATCCGATATAATTATTGGTGGGAATATTGGGAAAAATAAAGACACTCCAAATGAAGAGGCGGAAAACGATTATGCAATCTGTTTTGAAAAACTCTTCCCTTATGTTGATTATTTTGCTGTGAATGTAAGTTCGCCTAACACTCCTGGCTTAAGGGATTTGCAAGAAAAAGAACCTCTTACTGCATTGTTAAATAGCTTACAAGTTTTAAATAATAAAAAAGAAAAAAGAAAACCAATCTTATTAAAGATTGCTCCTGATTTGACAAATGAACAGTTGGATGATATCATAGTTATTGTGGCAGGCACTAAAATTGATGGTGTGATAGCAACGAATACAACTATTGATAGAAGTGGGCTTAAAACAGCTAAAAATAAGGTTGAAGTAATAGGGAATGGAGGTTTGAGTGGTAAGCCTGTAACCTTAAGATCAACACAGGTGATAAAGTACTTGGCGGATAAATCCAACAGAGCATTCCCAATTATTGGTGTGGGTGGTATACATACTGCTGAAGATGCACTAGAAAAGTTAGACGCAGGCGCAACATTACTACAAGTGTATACGGGCTTTATTTATGAGGGTCCATCACTAGTGAAAAGAATTAATAAAGCGATTCTTAAAAGATGAAAATAATTGAATGTCCAAGAGATGCAATGCAGGGTATCAATGAATTTATTCCTACTGATATTAAGGCTGCATATATCAATCAATTGTTAAAAGTTGGTTTTGATACTATTGATTTTGGTTCATTTGTTTCGCCTAAGGCTATCCCACAATTAAGAGATACCGCCAAAGTATTGGCGCAGTTAAATTTAGAAAACAATTCTAGTAAATTACTTTCCATTATTGCAAATAATAGGGGTGCTATTGATGCTTGCGGTTTTGAAGAAATTAATTATTTAGGTTTTCCGCTTTCTGTTTCGGAGCAATTTCAGAAAAAAAATACGAATAAAAGCATAGCTCAATCGCTTAGTGATGTGGAAAAAATTCAGAATTTATCAGCTAAAAACAACAAGGAACTAGTTGTGTATTTATCGATGGCTTTTGGGAATCCTTATGGAGAAAATTATGATCCTGATATAGTAGCTGAACTTACTGAAAAGTTACATGATTTGGAAATAGGAATTGTGGCTTTATCAGATACGATTGGTGTTTCTGACCCTGCAAATATTGCACCACTCTTTGATACTTTGATAAAAGAATACTCAACTATTGAATTTGGAGCTCACTTCCATACTACTCCAGATGCTTGGGAGGAAAAAGTAGCTGCTGCTTACCTGAATGGTTGCAGAAGATTTGATGCGGCTCTGAATGGTTTTGGTGGTTGCCCAATGGCAAAGGATGATTTGGTAGGTAATATGCCTACTGAGAAGCTAATCACTTATTTTAATGAAGATTTAGGATTGAATCCATTAGAGATGGAGAAGAGTTTGGGTCTTATATCATCTATTTTTTAGATTCTATTAAATATAAAAAAGTTATTATAAATAACTGAATCTTTCAAAAAAGTCTTTACTTTTGATGCAAGTTTAGTACACTGTTTTAGTGTAAAAGGGAATGAGGTGTAACTCCTCAACTTTATCAGAAGCTGTAAAGTCCGTAAATTTTTGGAAACTAGATTGCCACTGTTTTAATTAATGGGAAGGCTATTCCAAAAGGACCAAGTCAGAAGACCTGCTAAACAAAACAAAACAAAACCGAATTGTTTCTGAATAAAACGATAGGTAGATGAAACAGAATATAGCACACATATTCCTACTATTGGGCTTTGCAACTACCTTGCAAGGGCAAATGGCTATGGATACCATTAGGCTGCCTGAAGTAAAGCTAATGGAAAATAGGATTATCGCTCATGCTATTGGTACACAAATGGATGTTATTAATCCAGCAACACTAGCAGAAGGTAGCAATTCTGATTTAGCAAGTCTCATTAGGAGTTCATCATCCGTATATATAAAAAAATATGGAGCTTTGGCTACTCCTTCCTTTAGGGGTACTTCCAGCTCGCATACTTTAGTACTTTGGAATGGAGTCCCTCTGAACTCTATTGCCAATGGCTTATCTGATTTCTCAAGTATCTATACCCTTAATTTTACGGATGTCTTCCTAGTCCATGGCGGTAATGCTTCCGTATTTGGTTCTGGAGCAATTGGTGGGAGTGTACACCTAAATACAAATTTAAAATCGATACATAAAAATGCTTTTTCTATAAGTACAACTTCTGGTAGTTATGGTTTAAGAAGTGAATCCTTAGCATTTTCCCTGACGGATGGGAAATTATCAGCCAAGGGGAGTTTACAGTTTTTAAGTCATGCTAATAATTTTGAGTTTATCAATACCACTCAATTAGGGCGTCCCTTAGTTACTAATGAATACGGAAAAATAAAATCAAAAAACCAACAGTTGGATGTGGGTTATATCTTAAGTTCACATACTGCCTATAGTTTTAGTTATTGGGCAAGCCAGCAGGATAGGGAAGTGCCACAAAACATGACTATTCCTTTTTCGGATGCCAAGCAGTATGATAAGGCTAAGCGGGCGCTACTCACCCTAAAGCACAAGGTCAATCATTTGAGCATTACTCTAAAGCAGGCCTATCTTCAAGAGGACTTTAGATATACTGAATTTTTGAAAAATATCAACAGCAATTACCTAGCAGAAAGTTATATTTCGGATGCTGATTTTAAATTGATAAAAGGAAATTATTTGTTTAACCTTGGCGGTGCTTTTACAGCTAACAATTTGGTCAACAACAATTATGTTTTTAGGGGTAAGCAAGAAAAAAACTTAGCTGCCTTTTCGGCCCTACAATACAGGTCGGATTTTTTAGCTTTCAATACAGTATTGCGAAAAGAGTGGCAAACCACATTTGAAGTTCCTATTATGCCAATTTTAGCTCTTGAAACCGAGCTAAGTTCTGCCATAAAATTCAGGCTTAAATACAACAGGAGCTTTCGCTCACCTACCTTTAATGATAGATTCTGGGTAGGAGCAAGGGCTAACGGAAATTCTGATTTGAATCCTGAAGATGCTTGGAATAAAGAAATTGGTTTTGATGTTAACACTAAGCAAGCTCACTTTAGCATAACCGCTTATAATTTAAATATATCGAACATGATACTCTGGCAGCAAATGGAAAATGGCAATTGGATACCCAATAACATAAAACAAGTATGGAGTAGAGGAGTGGAAGTAAAGGCAAAATTTAAAATTAAAAAATTGAATATTGCAGGAAACTATGCTTTTACCAAATCCACCAATGAATTACCTACTAATAAGCTAGACAATACCGTTGGCGAGCAGTTAAGATATGTTCCGATTCATAAAGGGAATATCAGTTTTACTCTTACTAAGGATAACTTGCAGTTCACCTTAACAAAATCCTATACTGGAGAGGTGATTACAGCTTATGGTTCCTTAAAGAACAATACTTTAGGTAGATTCATTTTAACAGATATATCTGTTAAATATACTTTTGATAGATTACCAATTACAATATTGGGCAAAGTTAGAAATTTGATGGATAAAAGTTTTGCTACTTATCAGAACTATTCTAACCCAGGAAGAGAATTATTATTAACTATAAATTATACAGTCAAGTAATCAAAAACAATTAACAAAAAATGAAGAAAAATTTAAGAAAGATAGGGATGTTTGCTATAGCAATTACAGTATTGACTTCTTGTAAAAAGGATAGTAATCCACAACCAGTTATTGTATTGGGTGATACTGTACAGTCAATATATTTAATTGGAAACAATGCATATGTTATGGTTAATGGATCAGCAAAGATTGAGGTTTTTGCAACAGAATCATTTATAAATGGATATTTTGTTAATAATGAAGGTAATTTTGGTTCAGCTAACGGTTCTATTTCTTTTGTAGATCAGGGTAATAGTTCAGAAGAAGTAGATATTACACCTTTTCATATAAATACCATTAACGTTGTTTCTCCAAGATACATGTCAAAAGTTTCTAATTCTAAAGCATATGTTACTGATTGGGGAATTAATGGAGTTCAGGTTATTGATTTATTAACTAATACTATTTCATCAACTATTGCTTGTGGTGCAGGTCCTGAAGGAATTTTAGTTGCTAATGGCTTTGCTTATGTTTGTAATGTTGGTGGTTGGGGTCTTGACAATACAGTTTCGGTTATTAATACTAGTACTGATGCGGTAGAAACTACTTTAGTAGTTGGTGATAAGCCAAACTCTGTTGTAGTGGATGTTAATGGTGCGGTTTGGGTACTAACTGGTGGTTATACCGAATATGATTCTGATTGGAATGTGATTTCAGAAACTGCTGGTAATTTAGTTAAAATTGTAGGTAATACTATTGAAGCAACTTATGCATTTGCTGTGGGTAATCACCCTGAGGACTTAGTGATAGATGCTTCTGGTACTACATTGTATTATTCTGATGGTTCTTGGTCTAAAGCAGTTTATGCTTTTAATATTAATGATGAAAAATTACCAACATCCGCTTTGATTGACAAGAGTTTTTATGGCTTAGGAGTTAACAATGGCTATGTTTACGGTACTGATGCTATTGATTTTACACAAAGTGGCTGGTCGTATAAGTTTACTACTGACGGTACTATTATTGATTCTGTACAAGTTGGTATTATTCCTGGAGGATATTCTTTTAACTAATTTGGGAAATAAGATTTTGATTTAAAGAGGGAGGCATTGCCTCCCTTTTTTTATATTTGCTAAAAATTTATCACATGAAATTGATTAACTATTTACTTATTGCTTTGGTTTTTGTTTCTTCTTGTAAAGAAGAGACTGAACCTGTACAGAAATTCGAAAAAAATTATGGTGAAGGCATGTATATTGTTACTGAAAATGGCGTTAGTTTTTATGATGGAGAGGTAGTGAAAAATCAGATTTATCAAACTGTTAATGGTGCTGCATTATCAAATCCTAGAAAGATAAAATTTCAAGGAACAAAAGCATATATTGTTACCGATAATCAGATTGTAACAGCTAATGTTAAAACTTTTGAAAATAAAGAGATTATAGGTGGATTTGTTAATGCTACTGATTTTGATTTTGTAAATTTTAATAGAATACTTCTAGTTGATAAAGGAGATTCTAAAGTTAAGGTTGTTGATTTAGAAACTTTAAATATTATTTCTGATATTGAAACAGGTGATGTATCCGATCCTAGTTTTATTATAAGTAAATGGTACCGTTCATTTGTTTTAAATAGCGGGGCAGTTCCTGATTCATTAAAGGATTCAACTATTATAGCAATTGACTATAGAGATGAAGCAGTGCCAATTGCTGATTTTATGGCAAGTATTGAGGTAGGAGAAAACCCAAATTCAGCTGTTTTTGTTAATGACTTAACTATACTCTGTAGAGGGATTTATGATGAGAATAATTTACTGTCGAATACTTTTTCATCATTAAGTAAAGTTCATCCTTGGGATATGGAATTAGTTTGGAATGTTTCTTTGGGTGTTTACAATGCACAAAACTTAACCTCTAATACTAATGGTTCAGTGCTTTTCTTTACTGCAAATGATGGAGTTCATAACATGTATGAAGATGGAACTTCTATTACTACAATTATACCTGTTTTATCAGATGTTTTGTTTGTTAAAACTGAATTATATGCTGTTAATGACACCACCAATGGGTATTCCAATATGCTGTATATAAATGATGCTGTTTATAATCCGAATATTGTATATAAGTTCAATCAAGCAACTGATTCATATTGCGACACTATTGTTTTTGATGCTGCTGTAAAAGATATTAATTTTTATTAATGGAATATCTTAGGATAAAACTTTTAAGAAGGGTTTATCTTATTTTCTGTATTCTTCTGGGAATTTTAGCCCCACTTTATTGTTGGTATTTGCGTCCGGGATTTAATCCAATGGAAAAACCATTTTCTGATTTTGGAATACAAGAGCCAACTTGGTTATTATGGAATTCAAGCCTAGCGTTCTTATCTATAGGGATTTTCCTAAATGCGTATACTGCATTACGATATTATTTTAAACAAAGGAGATTTCGTTATTCTTTGAAGGTATTGCTACTTGTTTCTTCTTTTTCATTATTCTTTACAGCTACTATTCCTATGGATTATGAGGTTTTTCATAAAATCCCAGCTTTTCTTCTTCTCTTATAATCTATTTGTCTTTTTATTTGGTTTGTTTCGTTCTCTAAGATACTTAAGAGCAGGAATTTTCTCCATGTTTATTGGACTCTCAATGTTATGTTCTCTATTGTTATTACTGCCATTCAAATCGTATGGAGTATTTGAAATTGTATACTTTGCTTTAATACTTGTTTGGAATATCCATTTCCTGTATATCAGAATGAAAGAAGAGGGTGTTAAAAGTAAATAAAAGAGGTTCTTAAAGTTCTTTTAATAAAACTGTATATAAATCTACCATGGATTGTATATCTGCTTTGTGTACCTTTTCATTTGGTGAATGAACATGGTCTTCAGGTGCGCCAACAAAACACCAATCCCAAGGGTAATTGCTTTTTTGCAATTCATTCCCATCACTACCCCCAGCATCCTCAACTTCTAGCTGAAAGTTAATATCAGTTTTTTTAGCAATTGTTATTACTTTGTTTATATATGACTTTCTTGGAATCCCACTATCTCTTAATGAAATTGTACAACCTTTCCCATGTTGTACACCATGAGTTATCCAAGTAATGTCAGATATTAGTGCTTGCATTACTCCATATTTTTCTTGAATAAATTTTCCTAAATACCCAACAGAACCGCCCCCATGTTCTTCCCACGATGAAAATACAATAATTCCATTTTCAAGAGTTTTTGCTAATTCTAGACAGTTCCAAACTCCTAGTCGGTTATCCATATAACAGCTTTGTATAAAATCATCAGTATCCCTAAAATCAACTTTAAAAGTAAGGGATGTCCCTCTTTCAATTGTTCGGTTAAAATCAATAAACATTCCATCTTTATTTTTAATGATTTTACCTTCAATTTTTCCTTTGCTATCTTCACCAACTAATACAATTCCTTCACTAGAAACTGGTCCTCCAATTTTTACAATTTCATTATTGTATTTCACGGTAAAACCGATTGAATCCAAATGTGCAAAAACTGCTGTTTTTGGCTTTCCAAACACCAAAATTATATTATCCTGAAACCCTTTTCCATAATGCAGGGTTGGTTTAACTTTCCATTGTGTTTGGTTTTCAGTTATATAATTTAATAAAAATTCAGTTAAAGTAAATTCTTCTCCTGCAGGAGCATGGATATTGCAAAGTTCTTCTAGTAATTTCATTATACAGTTTTAATATATTTAATTTTTAATTCGTGGGTTTTTTTATAGGCTTGAACAACCAATTTAGTTTTGCTTTTTTGGACTGCAAATATAAGTTTACATTTTATTTGGAAGTCAGTATTTACTACTTCAAGTTCAAATTCTTTTACCAGTCGCATTACATCATTCATTTGAGGGTAATTAAAACTTACCACATAGTGTTCCTTAATCGTTTTTATGATGATGGTGGCTTCTAGTATCGCCTCAGCCGCTGCAGTTTTGTATGATCTAATCAAGCCAGGAACTCCTAACTTAACTCCTCTAAAATAACGAACAACCACTATGAGTAAATTAGTTAGGTCATTTGACAGTATCTGTCCAAGTATTGGTTTCCCAGCAGTAGAAGAAGGCTCTCCATCATCACTTGCTCTTTGTACTGATTTGTCAGCATGAAGAATGTATCCATAGCAATGGTGTCTTGCCGCATATTCTAGTTTTTTTACTTTTTCTAGTTTTTCTTTTACTTCCTGTTCAGAATAAACAGGGTAGGAATAGGCAATAAATTTACTTCCTTTTTCTTTGTAAATTCCTGTTGTATGGTTCTTAACCTCTTTGTAAGTATCGTTAAGCATTAAAGTGAGAAAATATAAATTGCACAAATAGCAAGTAGAATTCCAATCCAATTATTTCTACTGAGTTTCTCCTTAAAAAGAAGTACTCCAATCAAACTTGAAGTCACAACGACACCCATACTTACTAGTGGAAAAACGATTGAACTACTTAAGTTAGCTAATGCTTTTAAAAAGAATAGCAGACAGAAAAAGTTTGGGATACCAAAAATAACCCCCCAAATGATGCTTTTTGATTGAATTGGTTGTCTTTCTTTAAATGATTTCACTAATAGAATTAGCGTTCCACTAACACTAGCAACAATAAATAATGTTATAAAGAATAAATAACTTTCTTTATCAAATACTTCATTAAAGCTTTGGGCAAAATCATTAAATATTGAATCAGAGATTCCTTGGCCTACAAATACTAAAACAATTAACCATAAATATTTCTTATCAAAACTTAACTTTCCTTTTTTGGTGGAGGACAAATATATGCCTGCAAGCGCTAAGAAAAAAGCAATTCCTTTTAACTCATCAAAAGTATTGTTTTCGGGATACAAAATAAGTGCTGCGCATACAGGGATAATCAAGGATATTTTATTTGCTACAGTAGTAACTGCTATTCCTACTTTTTGGGTTCCGAATGCGTAAAAGTTAAACACAATAATAAATAATGTTCCAATTATCAATGAATGAAAAAACCAATCAGAATTTAGCACGTGATTTAGTGAATAATCTTGTTCTAAAAAGAAATATGAGCATCCTGCTGCAGTTAAGTAATTTACTATTAAAGCTTGTAAATTATCAACTTTGTATTTTTCAAACATCTTTAACACAATTATTAAGATATTGAAAAAGAGAACGCTGTAGATTATACTACTCATTTTTAATAATTTCTAATTGATCTTCTTCAATTATTGTCTCAAAAATAATTTCACCTTTTATGCTTGGTGATTTCACTCCTTCAGCCAGAGTTGTATTTGTTGTGAAAATTCTTGCTTCTTCCCATAATTTTTTATCTATAAAAGATTGTAAAGTTTTTGCTCCTCCTTCTATAATTAGAGACTGAATATTTTGTTTATATAATTCCTGTAAAATATTTTCAATCAAATGGTTAAAGTCAATTTTTATATAATAATTTGAATCTATTTCTTTTGTTTTTATAGTATTGAAAATAATTGTTCTAGCTTCATTGTTAAATAGGTTTAATTTTTTAGAAAGTTTCAAATCTTTGTCAATAACAATACGTGTAGGGTTTTTGCCTTTAACCTCTCTAACGGTTAGGGAAGGATTGTCTTTTTTAGCAGTAATCCTACCTACTAAAATCGCATCTTCTTCTGCTCTCCATTGATGTAGTAATTTTTTAGAATTACTAGAAGTCATCCAAAAAGGTTCTGTTTGATTTTTAGGAGCGATAAAGCCATCTGTACTCTCAGCCCATTTTAGAATGATGTATGGCCTGTTTTTCTCATGGAAATTTAAAAATCGTTTATTTAATTCTCTGCTTTCTCTTTCTAAAACATCAATACTCACTTCAATGCCTGCTTTTTCCATTTTTATTATTCCTTTTCCGTTAACATCAGAAAAGGTATCTACACAGCCAATAACTACTTTTGGTATTTTATATTCAATTATTAAGTTAGAGCAGGGTGGTGTTTTTCCAAAATGGGCACAAGGTTCAAGGTTTACATAAAGCGTAGAATCTTTAAGTAAACTTGTATCCTTTACACTAGCAATTGCATTTACTTCAGCATGTTCTTTACCATATCCTTTATGATATCCTTCTCCAATTATTTTATTTTCATAAACAATAACTGAACCTACCATTGGGTTTGGAGAAACACTATCTAAACCTTTGGATGCTAGCTCTAAGCATCTGTTCATGAAAAATTCCTTATTTTGCATGCTTCAAAAATAGCAAAATCATACCTTTGTCCTGTGGAAAAAGTCAGCAATATTATACCGTATTATATTAACCAGTTAAATGGTATTGTTAATGAGCGTGAGATTATTTCATGGGCTTATATCAGTATTGACTTTCTGTTGGGTTATAATCGCTCTGACTGTATTATTCATGCAGAGAAGGATATTACTAGTGTTGTGTCAGACAGATTTAAACAGATAATTGCGGATTTAAAAACAAATAAACCAATACAACACATTATTGGAGAGGTAGAGTTTTATGGACTGAAATTCAAAGTAAATGAGTATACTTTAATCCCAAGGCTAGAAACGGAAGAATTGCTGCAATGGATATTGGAGCATGAATTCACTTCTGTTTTGGAAATAGGCACAGGTTCAGGTTGTATTCCTATTGCTTTAAAGAAAAATAAAGATGCAGAAATTACGGCTATTGATGTGTCTGAATCTGCTTTATGTGTGGCTAAAGAAAATGCAAAAATAAATGAAGTTGAAATTAATTTTTTACTTCAGGATATTTTTAAAACAACTACCTTGCCAAAAGTGGATGTGATAATAAGCAATCCACCGTATGTATTATTTGAGGAAAAAGAATTAATGCTAGCTAATGTATTGGATAATGAACCTCATTTAGCTCTTTTTGTTCCTGATAATAATCCTTTATTATTTTACAAGAAAATAGCGGATCTTTCCTATACAAGTTTACCTAAAAACGGATTGTTATTCTTTGAAATAAACGAACGTTTTGGAGGGGAAACAGTTGCAATGTTAAGCGCTATTGGATTTGTTGATATTGAGTTGAAAAAAGATATAAACGATAAGGATAGAATGATAAAAGCTAGAAAGAATTAATTATTTTTCAAAAAGATAAATAATCATAAAATGATAACAAAAGAAGAAGTTTTAAATGAACAGAAACAATGGTCTGATGGACTTTTGAATATAGGAAATTTATATAGTGAAAGTGCAGATTATAAGCAAACGGCAGCAAACTATTTATCGGAATTATATGGCTTTCATCTGGGAGAGGTGTTGTTTAAACCTACTCTAGCTAGTGTACAGCAATTCAGACGTACAAAGGAAGCTGCCCTGTCTTATTTTATTGGTGGAAATTCTAATTTTGATGAAGATAGTGGTTTTGCATTATTAGGATGGAAAGCTGTACGATTTGAAAATATTGGTATAAAAATTGAAGGAAATATTGCAATAGCTATGGGGAATTATTTTTTTCAGAAAGAAGATAAGTCAGAAGTAAAGGTTGAATATACTTTTGTCTATAAAAAAGATGATTTTGGAAAGCTTTATATTATTCTTCATGATTCTCATTTCCCTTATAATCCCTAGATGAAATCACAAGAACGCATAGCGTTTTTAAGAAAAGAATTATCGGCACATAATCATGCGTATTATGTGATTGATGCTCCTGTGATTTCTGATTTTGAGTTTGATCAATTATTGTCTGAACTAAAGCAATTAGAAAATAATCACCCTGATTTATTTGATGCGAATTCACCGACGCAAAGAGTAGGGGGTGAAGTGCTGGAGGGTTTTACGGCCGTAAAGCATAATTACAGGATGCTTTCTTTAGGAAACACATATTCAGCTGAAGATTTACATGATTTTGATGTTCGTGTTAATAAACTAACGGATGATGATTTTGACTATGTATGTGAATTAAAATATGATGGGATTTCCATTAGTTTGACTTATGAAAATGGAGAGCTAATACAAGCATTAACTAGGGGAGATGGTATTCAAGGAGATGATGTTACTGCCAATGTGAAAACAATTAAAAGTATACCCTTAAAGTTAAAAGGGGATTATCCTGAAAAGTTTGAAATTAGAGGGGAAATTTTCTTGCCAATTGCAGTTTTAACAAGTATGAATATTCAACGGATTCAGCAAGGATTGGAGCCTTATGCTAACCCAAGAAATACGGCATCAGGAAGTTTGAAATTACTAGATACCAAGGAAGTTGCTAAACGCCCTTTGGATTGTTACTTATATTATTTGCTTGGGGATAATTTACCAAGCAATACCCATTTTGATAATTTACAAAAAGCAAGGGAGTGGGGTTTTAAAGTTCCATCAGAAATAGAAACACATAAAACTATAAATGAGGTATTAACATTTATAGCAAAATGGGATGTAAAACGCCATGATTTGCCATACGAAATTGATGGAATTGTTATAAAGGTAAATGATATAAATCTGCAAGAAGAAATGGGTTTTACAGCTAAATATCCAAGGTGGGCAATTTCCTATAAGTTTAAGGCAGAGCAAGTTTCAACTATTTTAGAAGAAATCACTTATCAAGTTGGTCGTACTGGGGCAATTACTCCTGTGGCTAACTTATTGCCCGTGCAACTAGCAGGAACAACTGTAAAACGTGCCTCATTACATAATGCTGATCAAATTGAGAAATTGGACATTCGTGAAGGTGATAAGGTGTTTGTAGAAAAAGGAGGAGAGATTATTCCTAAAGTAGTAGGAGTGGAATTAAAGTATAGAAATTTATTTTCTCAGCCTACTCGCTATATTACACATTGTCCTTCTTGCAGTGCTGAATTAGTACGTAATGATGGAGATGTAAAGCATTTTTGTCCTAATGCTGAAAATTGTCCACCACAGATAAAAGGTAAGTTTGAACATTTTGTCAGCCGTAAAGCCATGAATGTTGATGGACTAGGTGGAGAGACTATTGATCTTTTAATTCAAGAGGGATTAATTTATGAAATTTCTGATTTATATCTTTTAGAAAAAGAAAATGTGTTGCCTTTAGAAAGAATAGGAGAAAAATCAGCTGAGAATTTAATACTTGGGTTAGAAGCTTCAAAGAATGTTCCTTTTGAAAGAGTGTTATTTGGGCTTGGGATACGGTATGTGGGGGAAACAGTTGCAAAAATTTTAGCAAAGCACTTTAAAACTATTGATGCTATAATTACTGCAGATATAGAAGCCATGATTGCAGTAGATGAAATTGGAGATAAGATTGCTGAGAGTGTGATTTTATATTTTTCACAGCAAAATAATATTGATTTAATAACTGCTCTTAAAAATTCAGGCTTACAATTCATCTCTAAAGCTGAAGGTACTTCAAAATCTGAACACTTAAAGGGAATGAGGATTGTTGTTTCAGGCGTGTTTAGTTTGTTTTCTAGAAATGAACTAAAAAAAATGATTGAGGAGCATGGAGGGAAAAATGTAGGTTCTATTTCAAAAAGCACTACTTTTGTGCTTGCTGGAGAAAATATGGGACCTAGTAAAAAAGAGAAAGCCGAAAGCTTAGGGGTAAATATAGTAAATGAAGATGAATTTTTAGCAAAAATTAGTTAATGCAATTTATAGAAAATACAAAGAAAAAAATTGGGCAATGGGTTTTTCAAAGAGATTTGAGAACCAATAAACGCTTAAAAGAGGTTTGTAACTTGGATGCTGCAAGGTCCGTAGGTATTTTGTATGACGCTACTTCAGAAGAGCAAATTAAGCATATGAAACCTTTTGTGGATTATTTTTCTGATTTAAAGAAGGATGTAAAAGCATTAGGTTTTGTAAATGCTAAGCAATTGTCCTACTGCCATATTCCTAAGTTACAATATGATTTCTTTTATCAGAAAGACCTTAATTGGTATTATAAACCACATAATTATATTATCGATAATTTTGTAAAAAAGGAGTATGATATTTTGATTAATTTATGTGATGGTAGTTGTATTCCTATTAAATATTTAGTAGCAAGTTCTTTAGCACATTTTAAGATTGGACAACATGAAAACGGGTATGAAATATATGATTTGATGATTGCATTAAAAGAAGATAAAAGCATGGATAAACTCATGCATGAAATAAAGCATTACATCAATTTAATAAATAAGTAAAATGGAAATAATTAAAGGAACAGGAGTGGCACTTATCACACCTTTTAATGAGGATTTGAGTATAGATTACGTAGGTCTTGAAAAGCTAATCAATTATCAAATTAAAGGAGGAATTGATTATTTAGTGTTGATGGGTACCACTGGAGAAAGTGCAGTTTTGTCAAAACAAGAAAAGCAAGCAATAATTACTTTTTGTATAAAGATTAATAACGGCATATTACCTATTGTTCTAGGCATAGGAGGTAATAATACTTCAGCTTTAGTAGAAGAAATTAAGCAGACAAATTTTACAGGTATTGATGCGATCCTTTCTGTTTCTCCTTGTTATAATAAGCCTACTCAAGAAGGGATTTATCAGCATTATAAAATGATTGCACAAGCATGTCCTTTGCCCATTATACTTTATAATGTGCCTGGGCGAACAGCTAGCAATATAGAGGCTGGAACTACTTTACGTTTGGCAAATGAGTTTAAAAATATAGTTGCACTAAAAGAAGCTTCAGGTGATATGGATCAAATTATGAAAGTTATTAAAGATAAACCTAGTAATTTTGTATTGCTATCTGGTGATGATGAACTTACTTTACCTATGATTTATATGGGAGCGGAGGGAGTTGTTTCGGTAATTGGACAATCGCACCCTAAGGATTATTCTGATATGGTTTCTTTTGGAATTTCAGGCAATAATAATATAGCTAATCAATTGCACTATAAATTGTATGATTTTTACGGACCATTTTATGCTGAGGGAAACCCGACAGGAGTAAAAGCGTGTTTGGAATTGTTAGGAATTTGTAATTCTTTTGTTCGCCCGCCACTTATTGAAGCAAGTGATGCAATAAAAAAAGAAATTAAAAGCTTATTAATGTAATGAAAAATCTAATCCTAATAATTATGGTAACCTTATCATTTACTACTAGTAATGCGCAAAAATCAATTTATGATATAGCAATTAATGATATTGACGGCAATCCTATCGATTTAAATGAGTTTAAGGGTAAGCATGTTTTATTTGTTAATGTTGCTTCAGAATGTGGGTTTACCTCACAATATGCTGGTTTAGAAGAGTTGCATCAGCAGTATAAAAATGATTTAATTGTGATTGGCTTACCTTGTAATCAGTTTGGAGGGCAAGAACCGGGTGCAGAAAAAGAGATTCAACAGTTTTGTTCTAAAAACTTTGGTATAAGCTTTTTAATGACCGAAAAAATTGATGTGAAAGGAGAAAATAAGCATCCAATTTATAACTGGCTAACAAGTAAGAAGATAAACGGAAAATCAAGTTCTTCTGTAAAATGGAATTTTCAGAAATATATTATTAATGGAGAAGGAGATTTTGTAAACTACTTTTACTCGATAACCAAACCAATGAGCCTAAAAATCACTTCAATACTAAAGTGATAAATTCAAATTACTGCACTTTACTGGATATAAAAATAATTTAGGAATATCCAATTATACCATTTATCTTTGTCCAATTAAAATTATGATGAAAAAAATTACAACTTTACTATTACTTGCCTTAGTGTTTAATTCTTGTGGAGAGTATCAGAAAGTATTAAAAAGTGATGATTACAACTATAAGTACACTAAAGCTGTTGCTTATTATGAGGCTAAGGATTTTAATAGAGCTATGCCTTTATTCAATGAATTATCGACTGCCCTAAGAGGTACTGCAAAAATGCAAGAGGTAAGTTATTATTTTGCGTATTGTCATTATTCTGCTAGTGATAATTTAATGGCAGCCTATTTGTTTAAGAACTACACTCAAAACTACCCAAATGGTAAGCATACTGAAGAATGCGCTTATATGACGGCGTATTGTTATTACCTTGAGGCTCCTAATTATTCCCTTGATGCAACTAATAATTACAAGGCTATCAAGGAATTACAATCTTTTGTTGATAGATTCCCTATTAGTGATAGAGTTGAAAAATGTAATATCTTATTGGATGAGCTAAGAGCTATCTTATCCAAAAAAGCATTTGAAAATGCTAAACAGTATTTTATAACAGAAAATTATAAATCGGCAATTATTGCTTTGGAAAATGTATTGATTGATTTCCCATCTTACACAAATAGGGAAGAAGTATATTTTTTAATTGTAAAATCATCTTATTCACTAGCTGTTAATAGTATTAATACTAAAGTTATTACTAGATTAAAGGCGACTTTAGATGCTTACGATCAATTTAAGGATAACTACCCAAATAGTGATTTTATAAAAGATTTAGAAAACACTTATAATAAAACGAATCAAACTTTAACTGAATTAAAGGAAAATAAAGATGAAATTTAAAAACACAGGAGCACAAAAATCTACAATCACTAGAAATGTAAATGATTTTGTTAATAAGACAGATAATATTTTTAAAGCTGTTTCGGTGATGGCAAAAAGATCAGCTCAAGTTAATGAAAAAATGAAAGATGAATTAATGTTAAAATTAGAAGAGTTTGCATTAACACAAGAACAATTGGATGAAGTTTTTGAAAACCAAGAACAAATTGCTGTTTCAAAATTTTACGAGAGCTTACCAAAGCCATGGGCAATTGCAATGAAAGAATTGTTGAATGATGAAATCTATATACGTGATGCTGATGCAGAAGAAAGTGTAGGGGATTCAAATAAAAATGCTTAAGGATAAGAAAGTATTATTAGGAGTTACCTCGAGTATTGCAGCTTATAAAGCAGCTGAATTAGTACGCCTATTTAAAAAAGCAGGAGCTTCAGTTCGAGTTATTCAAACTGAGGCTTCTTTAGATTTTATTTCTCCTTTAACCTTATCTGCTTTATCCGAAAATCCTGTATTAACCAAAATGGTTGATTCTGATAGTGGTGAGTGGAATAATCATGTTGAGTTAGGATTGTGGGCTGATATGATGGTAGTAGCCCCTTTGACTGCTAATACTATGGCAAAAATGAAAATTGGCGAATGTGATAATTTGCTTTTAGCTACTTATTTGTCTGCTAAATGTCCTGTTTATTTTGCCCCTGCTATGGATTTGGATATGTACAAACATCCTTCAACAAAAGCGAATATTAGTGCATTGCAAGAATATGGAAACATTCTTATTCCTTCAGGATTTGGGGAGTTAGCTAGCGGTTTGGTAGGAGAAGGTAGGATGGCTGAACCATCTGAAATAATTGATAGCATTACTGCAGAGTTAAATAAAGATTTGTCATTAACAAATAAAAAAGTATTAATTACTGCTGGTCCAACACATGAATCAATTGATTCTGTACGTTTTATTACTAACCGTTCATCAGGTAAAATGGGTATTGCTTTAGCAATTGAGGCTGCAAAAAATGGTGCTTTAGTTAATTTAATTTTAGGCCCTACACATTTGGAATGTAGCCATGATAATGTCACAGTTTATAAAGTAATTACCGCCTCACAAATGCTTGAGCAAGTAAATACTCATTTTACCACAACTGATATTGGTATTTTTGCTGCTGCTGTAGCTGATTATAAACCAGATTTTATAGCTAAAAATAAGATCAAGAAATCAGATGATAGTTTAAATATTTTTCTTGAAAGAACAACTGATATTCTTGCAGAAATGGGGAATAAGAAAAATGATAAGCAGTTTATTGTTGGTTTTGCATTAGAAACTGATAATGAACTTGAAAATGCAAAGGATAAATTAAAAAGAAAAAATTTAGATATGATTGTGTTGAATTCTTTAAATAATAAGGGAGCAGGTTTTCAGCATAATACTAATAAAATAACTATTATTGACAAAGCCAATAATATTAGTAATTTTGAGTTAAAGGATAAGAGTGAAGTTGCAAAAGATATTATTGATAAAATAATTCAAATAAGTGAGTAAGAAACTAGTTTTATATATATTATTTGGTGTGTTTGCTGGAAATATAAATGCGCAAGAATTATTGTGTAATGTTAGGGTTAACTCAAGTCAAGTGCAAACGAGTGATAGAAAGGTTTTCCAAACTATGCAGACTGAGATTTATGAGTTCATTAATAATAAAAAATGGTCGACTACTAATATTCAGAATGAGGAGCGTATAGAATGCAGTATCATGATTAATATAAGTAAAAAGATATCTAATGATGAATTTGAAGGTTCAATACAAATTCAAAGTACACGACCTGTTTATGGTACTTCTTATAAATCTACTTTATTTAACTATTTAGATAATAATTTTAGATTTAAATATTTGGAATATCAATCTTTAGAATTTGCTGAATCTACCCATACGTCTAATCTTACATCCGTTTTAGCTTTTTATGTGAACATAGTGTTGGGCTTAGATTTTTCTACTTTTTCTGAAGATGGAGGAAATGAGTATTTTAACAAGGCTCAAAAGATAGTAAGTAATGCTCAAAATGCTGCTGAAACGGGCTGGAAAGCTTTTGAGAGTGATAAAAATAGATATTGGTTGGCACATGACTTAATGGATCAAAGATACTCTGATTTTCATATGTGTATGTATCGTTACCACAGGATGGGTATTGATAAACTAAGTGAAGAGCCAGATGATGCTCGTTTTGAAATTACGGAAGCATTAGAGAGTTTAAAAAGTATTTATCGTGAAAACGCTTCTGCGTTTATTCTGAAACTCTTTTTTGATGCTAAATCAGATGAGATTATTAAAATTTATTCTGAAGCTTTCCCTAATGAAAAAGCAAGGATTGCTCAAACATTAATTGAGATTGATCCTTCCAACTCAACAAAATATCAAGCGATCACCAATTCATCAGAAGGCGGTAAATGATAAAAAGTTTACACATTCAAAATTACGCTTTATTAAAAAATGTATTTATTAATTTTTCAGATGGATTTACTGTAGTTTCAGGAGAAACAGGAGCAGGTAAATCAATTATACTGGATGCTTTATCACTACTTTTAGGAAAAAGAGTGGGTCGTTTTTCAGCAGATGGAAATAGATATAAAAGTACTGTTGAGGCTATCTTTAGTATTGATAGTTCTGAGAAGCAATTCTTTTCGGATAATAATTTAGATTTTGAGGAAGAAACTATAGTTAGAAGGGAGATAAATGCAATTGGAAAAAGTAGAGCGTTTATTAATGACACACCTGTCTTATTGCAAGTGTTAACTACTTTTGGAAAACAGATTATTGAAATTCATTCTCAACATCAGTCCGTATTGTTAAAAGATGAGGAAGCTCAATTTTTATTAATTGATCAGTTGGCAAAATCAGAAAAAGAACTAACAAACTACCAGAATGAATTAAAGCAATATACTGCTTTAGTTTCAAAATTAAATGTTATTAAAAAAGCAGGTAATCTATCTTCATCAGAGCTAGATTTTTTACAATTCCAGTTTGAGGAATTAAATACTGCAAATCTAATAGAAAACGAAAAAGAAGATATAGAAAATAATATCTCATTATTAGAGAATATTGATGGAATCTCAAATGCTATTGCTGAGGGAGAGCATTATTTAAATAACGAACAAGGAGTATTGACTTCTTTAAGTGTTGTGAAAAGAAAATTGATTGAGTTTGATACATTTAATGAGTTATCCGCCAGATTGGAGGCTGTGCTGATAGAATTGAATGATATAAATGCAGAATTATCTGCGATAAATAATAAGTTAAATGCTGATCCTGAACAATTATTGAAATTAAATAATCGTTTAGATGTATTGAATAATTTATTACTAAAACACAGAAAACAATTTATTGAAGAGTTAATAGATTTAAAGCATGAAATTGAGCAAAAGATTCATCTATCATCTTCCTTTGAGATGCAAGTAATTGCAAAACAGAAAGAGATAGAAAAACAAATTTTAGTTTTAAAAGCTGCTGCTGAAGTTTTAAATGCTAAACGAAATAAGGTTTTACCAATAATAAAACAACAACTTCAGGGACACTTGCATCAATTAGGAATGCCTTATGCTAAGTTTGAAATAGTATTTGCTGAAATTGATCAGTTTCATCAAAATGGAAATACAAATATTTCCTTTTTGTTTTCGGCCAATAAAGGAATTCCCTTGCAAAAAGTGGATAAAGTGGCTTCAGGGGGAGAGCTTTCCAGATTAATGTTGGTGATAAAATACATAACAGCTCAGTTGTCAAAAGTAAATATCCTTATTTTTGATGAAATTGATATTGGTGTAAGTGGTGAAATTGCAAGTTTAATGGGAGATATGATGCTTAAGATTAGTAAAGAAAATCAACTGATTGCAATATCGCATTTGCCACAAATAGCATCTAAAGCAAATAATCATCTAAAAGTAGTAAAAAAGGTTGTTGATAATAAAACTATATCGGATGTTGTTGCTTTGAATAAACAGCAGAGAATAGAGGAGATAGCTAAATTATTAAGTGGTAAGAAATTAACAAAGGCAGCATTTGATAATGCTGAAGAGTTATTAAATCAATAAGTTTATATTTGCAAAATAAATTACAGGAAATGGCAAACAATATTTTAAAAGGAAAAAGAGGGATTATTTTTGGTGCATTAGATAATAAATCAATAGCTTGGAAAGTTGCTCAACATGCACATGCTGAGGGCGCAAAATTTGTACTTACAAATGCGCCTATCGCTTTGCGTATGGGTACAATTAACAAATTAGCTGAAGAAACAGGCTCTAAGGTTATTCCCGCTGACGCAACTTCAATGGAGGATTTAAAAGCGCTATATGAAGGAGCTATGGAGGATCTAGGAGGAAAGATTGACTTTGTACTTCATTCTATTGGAATGTCTGTAAATGTACGTAAGGGAAAGGCTTACTATGAGCAAAACCATGATTGGACTATGAAAGGTTATGATGTTTCAGCTTTGTCTTTTCATAAAACTATGCAGGCTGCTTGGGAGTTAGACGCTTTAAATGAATGGGGATCAGTTCTAGGGCTCTCTTACATTGCTGCTCAAAGAGTGTTTCATACATATAACGATATGGCAGACAACAAGGCTATGTTAGAATCTATTGCAAGAAGTTTCGGGTACCATTATGGAATAAGAAGAAATGTTAGGGTAAATACAATATCTCAATCACCAACGGATACTACTGCTGGTAGTGGCGTAGCTGGTTTTGATGGTTTTTACAGGTTTGCAAATGATCTTTCTCCTTTAGGAAATGCTACATCTGATGAGTGCGCTGATTATTGCATCTCTATGTTTTCTGATTATACAAGAAAAGTAACTATGCAGAATTTATTTCATGATGGAGGTTTCTCTTTCACTGGAATGAGTGAAACAGCAATGGCTACTTATTTAAAAGTAATGGACGATGAAAAAAATCATTAATGTATTGTCATTATAAAAGCACGATTAACTCTTGCTTTTTTTATTTTTGACTTTATGAATAAGATAATTTGTTTATGGTCATGTCCAAGAAATATTTCTACTGCCTTAATGTATTCCTTCGCTCAAAGAAAGGATACTCAAGTTTTTGATGAGCCACTATATGCTCATTATCTTAAAATAAGTAAAGTAAACCACCCTGCAAAAGAAGAAGTGCTGAAGTCTTTAGAAAATGATGGGAATAAAGTAGTGCGAAAAGTAATTCTTCAGAAAAGCAAGAAAATATTGTTTCATAAATTAATGACTCACTTTTTGATTGATATTGATGCGGCTTTTCTTTCAAAAGTATCTAATATTATTTTTATCAGAAATCCTGAAGAAATTATAGTATCTTATTCTAAAGTAATTCCAAATCCTAAGCTAGAAGATATTGGTATAGAACAACAGTATAAATTGTATTTATCATTAGAAAAACAAGGTTATGCGCCAATTGTTTTGGATTCAAAACATTTGCTTAAGAATCCTGAGTTAATGCTTATTAAATTATGTGATATTCTAGAAATATCATTCGATAGGAAGATGTTGAAATGGGAGAAGGGGGCAAGAAAAGAAGATGGAGTTTGGGCAAATCATTGGTATACAAATGTTCATAATTCAACTGGATTTCTGCCGTATAAAGAAAAAGAGATAAATCTTTCAGTAGCTAATTCTGCGTTAGCAAAAATATGCAAGCCTTATTATGAATTTTTAACAGATAAATCAATACAATTATGATGCAAGAATTTGACAACAGAAATAAGGATATTAAAATTTGGATAGATGGAAAGTTGCTGAATAGAGATGAAGCAAAAATTTCAGTATTTGACAGTGTAGTTCAAGGGGGTGATGCAGTTTGGGAAGGTATAAGAGTATACGATAAAAAAATCTTTTGCTTTGATGAGCATTTGAATAGACTAATGGAATCAGCAAAAAGTATGGGTTTTGAAGATATTCCTTCTTTAGGATACATTAAAGATGCTGTTTTTTCTACTTTGAAAGCAAATGACATGAAAGATGAAACGCACATCCGATTAACATTAACAAGAGGGAGGAAGATTACTTCAGGAATGAATCCACAATTAAATCAGTTTGGTTGTACTCTTATTGTTTTAGCAGAGTGGAAATCTTCAATTTATTCTGGAAAGACATTGAAATTAGTAACTGCTAATATTCGTAGAAATTCACCTCTCTGTTTAGATTCAAGAATTCATCATGCTAACTTAATAAATAATATATTAGCAAAAATTGAGGCAAATCATGCTGGAGTAGATGATGCAATAATGCTTGACTTGAATGGTTTTGTGGCTGAAACTAATGCAACAAATATATTTATGATTAAAAATGGGAATGTATATACTCCTTTTCCAAAATCTTGTTTACCAGGTATTACTAGAGATTTAATTATTGAAATCTGTAATAATAATAATATTCTAATTTTAGAAAAAGATATTTCACTTACTGAACTGTATAATGCTGATGAAGTATTTACTACAGGAACTATGGGTGAGTTGGCTCGTGTAATAGAAATTGATAAAAGAAGAATAGAAAATAAGGGTGGAATTTTAATAGAACTCCAATGCTTATTTAGGAAATTAACTGAAATAGAAGGTGAGAGACTAACTTTCTAGCTTATTTTTTTAGATTTAACTTTAGGCTTAGTTATTTTCATTGTTAAAGCAGATTTTTCCTTGTTTAAACTAACTTTAATTTTGTCGCCTTCTTTTATTTGAGCATTTATAATCTCTTCTGATAATGGATCTTCAAAATATTTTTGAATAGCTCGCTTTAATGGTCTGGCGCCAAATTTAGAGTCAAATCCTTTTTCAGCAATAAAATCTTTAGCTTCTTCTGATATTTTAACGGTATACCCTAAAGTGTCTATACGCTTTAATAAGCTATTCATTTCAATATCTATAATCTTATCAATATCTTTTTTATCCAAATTATTGAATACAATTACATCATCAATTCTATTTAGAAATTCTGGTGCAAAAGCTCTTTTTAATGCTTTTTCAATTACTCCTTTTGAGTGAGAGTCAGAATTATTCATCTTAGCTGTAGTGTTAAATCCTATTCCATGTCCAAAATCTTTTAATTGACGAGCTCCAATATTTGAAGTCATGATAATAATAGTATTCTTAAAACTAATTTTTCTTCCTAAGCTATCAGTCATCTGTCCATCATCTAATGCTTGCAATAAAATATTAAATATATCAGGATGTGCTTTTTCAATCTCATCAAGTAAGATAACGGAATAGGGCTTTCTTCTTATTTTTTCAGTAAGTTGTCCACCCTCCTCATAGCCTACATATCCAGGAGGAGATCCTATTAATCTACTGACAGCAAATTTTTCCATGTATTCACTCATGTCTAGGCGGATAAGTGCTTCTTCTGAATCAAACATTTCTTCTGATAAAGCTTTAGTAAGTTGTGTTTTTCCAACACCTGTAGATCCTAAAAATATGAATGAACCAATAGGTTTGTTTGGGTCTTTTAATCCAATTCTATTCCTGCGAATAGCTTGTACAACTTTCTCAACCGCTTCATCTTGCCCGATAATTTTGGCTTTAATGCTTTTTGTCATTGATGAAAGCCTCTTTCTTTCTTGTGATGCAATTCTGTTTACAGGAATACCTGTCATGATAGAAACTACATCCGCTACATTTTCTTCTGATACAGTTTCTTTATGTGCTTTTAATTCTTTTTCCCAAATATCTTTAGCATGTTCAAGTTGAGCGATGAGTTTCTTTTCACTATCTCGTAATTCAGCTGCTATTTCAAATTTCTGCTTTTTGATAGCGCCTTTTTTCTGAATTGTAATCTCTTCAAGATTAGATTCTAAGTTTGTAATATTTATTGGAACTTTAATATTAGTGATATGTACTCTTGATCCTGCTTCATCCAATGCATCAATAGCCTTGTCTGGTAAGAATCGATCATTCATGTACCTGTCAGTTAGTATCACGCAATTTTTTATTGCTTCAGCAGTATAACTTACATTATGATGTTCTTCATATTTAAACTTGATGTTTGTAAGTATTTCTATTGTTTCATCAATTGAAGTAGGTTCAATCATTATTTTTTGAAATCTTCTTTCTAATGCTCCATCCTTTTCGATATGTTGACGGTATTCATTAAGGGTTGTTGCGCCAATACATTGTAGTTCCCCTTTTGCTAAGGCAGGCTTAAACATATTGGAAGCATCTAATGAACCTGAAGCGCCTCCAGCTCCAACTAAAGTATGTATTTCATCAATGAATAAAATGATATCAGTATTTTTCTCTAATTCGCTAATGATTCCTTTCATTCTTTCTTCAAATTGCCCTCTGTACTTAGTTCCTGCAACCAAAGCTGCTAAGTCAAGCATCACAATTCTCTTTTTGAATAAAACTCTTGAGACTTTCCTTTGTACTATTCTAAGTGCTAATCCTTCAGCAATAGCTGATTTACCTACCCCTGGTTCTCCAACTAGAATTGGATTATTCTTTTTTCTTCTGCTTAGTATTTGGGATACTCTCTCAATTTCTTTGTGCCTTCCTACAACAGGATCTAATCTTCCTTCAGTAGCGTATTTTGTTAAATCTCTTCCAAAATTATCTAAAACGGGAGTTATGCTTTTAGAAGTTGATTTTCTTTTTTCAATTGTTGATGAGCCAAAAACATCATCGTCTTCCTCAAAAGAATGATCATGCTTTGAGGTAATGTCAATATTATGAGAATCATATTCTTCTAAAATAATTTCATAATTAAGATGTAAATGTTTAAAAGATATGGTAACAATATTGCTTTTATCAAGTAGGATAGCCAGTAGTACATGAATTGTTTTTATTTCTTCTTCCCCTAAGTTTTTACGCTCCATTATTGATTTTTTAAGAATTCGTTCTGTTTGTTTCTTAAAATCAATACTATCTTTATCAATATTAGTTCTGATCTCCCTTTTAGTAATATTACTTTCAATGATAACACGTAAATCTTTAGGGTTTATTCCTAGGCCTTTCAATGTGTCTATTGCAGTTCCACCCCCTTCACGCAATATGCCTAAAAATAAATGTTCAACACCTATACTTTCGTCTCCTAATCTAATTGCTTCTTCTCTTACATAGGTAAAAACATCCTTCATTCTACTTGAAAATCCTGTATTCATAACTTGTTGTTTTAATTTAATCTAAAATCTTTTGCAAGATACTTACTAAAAACCCTTAATCTACAATAGTATTCCCTCATTTTTTTTAACAAATATTGTTCATAACTTATAAGGTATAAACTAAGTGTTTTACTATTATAAAATACGCAATTTTCTTTTATTTGTTACCTTAACGTCAAAAAGAAAAAATATATGTCATTAGGAGAAAAAATTATTTCTATTAATATTGAGGAGGAGATGAAATCAAAGTATATTGATTATTCAATGTCAGTTATTGTGTCAAGAGCTTTGCCAGATGTAAGGGATGGGTTTAAACCGGTGCACAGGAGGGTTTTGTTTGGAATGCATGAGTTGGGTATTAAGTCTAATACCGCTTATAAAAAATCAGCAAGAATTGTTGGGGAGGTTTTAGGTAAGTTTCATCCTCATGGTGATACTTCAGTTTATGATGCTATGGTTCGTATGGCTCAACCTTGGAGTTTGCGTTATATGTTAGTTGACGGGCAAGGTAATTTTGGTTCTGTTGATGGAGATAACCCTGCAGCAATGCGTTATACTGAGGCGAGAATGCGTAAAACAGCGGAGGATATGCTGTTGGATATAGATAAAGAAACAATTGATTGGAATTTAAATTTTGATGATACATTAAAAGAGCCATCAGTTTTGCCAGCAAGATTACCTGCTTTACTTTTAAACGGTGCAACTGGTATTGCGGTAGGTATGGCAACTAATATGCCTCCACATAACATTACTGAGATTATAAATGGTACTCTTGCTTATATTGAAAAAAGAGGTGATTTAGAAATTGCTGATTTAATGGAGTATATAAAAGCTCCTGATTTTCCAACAGGAGGAACAATTTATGGTTATGATGGTGTTCGTTGTGCTTTTGAAACAGGTAGAGGGAGGATTGTAATAAGAGCTAAAGTTCGTTTTGATGAATCAGGTACTAGAGAGCAAATTATTGTTGATGAGATTCCGTATATGGTGAATAAGGCTAATATGATTAAGCAAACTGCTGATTTAGTGAATTCTAAGAAGTTAGATGGAATTGCTGATATAAGAGATGAGTCAGATAGAAATGGAATGCGTATTGTTTATGATTTAAAGCGTGATGCAATTCCTAACATTGTATTAAACAAATTATACAAGTACACCGCTCTACAGTCTTCATTTTCAGTAAATAACATTGCTCTTGTAAAAGGAAGGCCACACCTGTTGAACTTAAAAGAATTAATTGGTCATTTTGTAGATCATAGGCATGAAGTTTTAGTTAGAAAAACAAAATATGAATTAGCAGCAGCTGAAAAAAGAGCGCATATTTTAGAAGGTCTACTAATTGCATTAGATAATTTAGATGCAGTAATTAAGTTGATTCGTTCTTCTCGTACACCAGAAGATGCTAGAAATGGATTGATTAGTAATTTCAAATTATCGGAATTACAATCAAGAGCTATTTTGGACCTAAGATTACAAAAACTTACTGGTCTTGAGATGGATAAGATTAAAGCTGAGCATGCTGAAATAATGGAAAGAATTGTTCAATTAAACTTAATTTTATCTGATAAAGATTTAAGATTCAAAATGCTAGCTGATGATTTAAAAGAAGTAAAAGAAAAGTACGGTGATGAGAGAAGGTCTAATATTGAATATTCTTCATCAGAAGTAAGTATTGAAGACATGATACCAAATGAGGAAGTATTAATTACTATTTCACATTTAGGATACATAAAAAGAACATCATTAAGTGCATACCGATCTCAAAATAGAGGTGGAGTAGGAAGTAAAGGTGCTACTACTAGAGATGAAGATTTTGTAGAAGAAATGGTAATGGCAAATAATCATGATTATATGTTATTCTTTACAGAACAAGGAAGATGTTTCTGGCTAAAAGTATATGAAATTCCTGAAGGAGGAAAAACAGCTAAGGGTAGGGCTATTCAAAATATGATTAACTTACCTAAGGATGATAAGGTTATGGCTTACATCAACACTAAGGACTTAAAGGATGAGGAATACATTAATTCTCATTATATAGTAATGTGTACTAAGAAAGGAGTTATTAAAAAAACTTCTTTAGAACAATATTCACGTCCTAGAACAAATGGAATTAATGCAATTACTATCCGTGAAGGAGATCAATTGTTTGAGGCTAAAATGACTACTGGTAATTCTCAAATCATGATGGCTGTTAACTCTGGTAAGTCTATCCGTTTTGAAGAAGAAAAAGTAAGATCAATGGGTCGTACTGCTGCGGGAGTAAGAGGAATTAGATTGCCTTCAGAGGATGATGAAGTTGTAGGTATGATATGTATCAATGACATGGAATCATCTGTTTTAGTAGTTTCTGAAAATGGATACGGTAAGCGTTCAGCTGTTGAGGATTATAGAATTACAAATAGGGGAGGGAAGGGAGTAAAAACCATTAATGTTACTGAGAAGACAGGTGGCTTGATTGCTCTTAAAAATGTTACTGATTCGGATGATTTAATGGTGATTAATAAGTCAGGAATTACAATTAGAATTGGTGTAGATGCTTTAAGGGTAATGGGTAGAGCCACTCAAGGCGTAAAAATTATTCGATTGAGAGATGAGGATAGTATTGCTTCAGTTGCTAGTGTTTCTAAATGGGAAAATGAGGAGTTGTTATTAGATGCAAAGGGAAATGTAATTAAAAATGAAATTGTTGATGATGTTGAGAATGAAGATGCAACAACTAATGAAACTTCTACAAAAGAAAATGAAGATAATAATACGAACTAAAACAATGAGGAAAATGAAGAAAAATAATCTTTTAATGGCAGTATTGCTGTTTGCGTCAACTCTAGTAGCACAGGATATTACTGAAACAACTCTAGTAAAACCCGCAAGTATTAACCCTATGGATATTGCTTATGAAAAATGGGAATTAGCTAATGGGTTGAAAGTTTTAATTCATGAAGATCATTCTGACCCTATTGTACAAGTACATGTTACTTATCATGTTGGTAGTAATAGAGAGGCAGCCGGGAAATCAGGTTTTGCTCACTTTTTTGAACACATGATGTTTCAAGGTTCGGAGCATGTGGCTGATGAAAAGCATTTCAAAATTGTAAGTGATGCTGGGGGTTCAATGAACGGAAATACTACTTATGACAGAACGGTTTATTTTCAAACTGTACCTACTAATTATCTAGAAACTGCATTATGGTTGGAGGCTGACAGAATGGGATTTATGTTAAATGCAGTAACTCAAGAGAAGTTTGAAAATCAAAGAGATGCAGTAAAGAATGAGAAATATCAGAATCAGATTAATCAGCCTTACGGAATGAGTTATGAGATTTTAGGGCAAACTTTATATCCTCCTTCACATCCTTATAATTGGCCAGTAATTGGTTATGTTGATGATTTAGATAGAGCTACTCTTGAGGATTTAAAAAACTTTTTTTTAAGATGGTATGGTCCTAATAATGCTATCCTTACTATATCAGGAGATATAACTTCAGCAGAGGTAATGCCAATGGTAGAAAAGTACTTTTCAAGTATTGAAAGAGGAGCGACTGTTAGAAGACAAAAAGCTAGTATACCTAGACTGTCATCTGATGTATACACAGGTTACACTGATAATGTATATTTACCTTTAACGGATGTTGTTTTTCCTACGGTTCCTAATTATCATAAGGATGAAGCGCCTTTAGATATGTTAGCCGCCTTAATGGGAGATGGAAAGAATTCTCTATTCTATAAGAATTTTATTAAATCGGAAAAAGCAATGCAAGCAATTGTTAGTCACCCGTGTCGTGAGTTAGCAGGTGAGTTTCATTTTACCGTACTTACATTCCCTGATTGGCAAGAAGATCCAGGAATCTACTTTAATAATATTGAAGCCGATATTAGAAATACAATTGCTGAATGGGAAGAAGTTGGCTTTACTGATGATGAGTTGGCTATGGTGAAAACTGAAATGGAAACCATGATGATTAGTCAAAAGACATCTGTTGCTTCTAAAGCATCTGCGATTTCATCAATGGAATGGTTAGGTAGAGGAAGGTATAATATTTCTGATAACATCAAAAGATATAATGATGTTACTAGGGAGGATGTGATGAGAGTATATAACAAATATATCAAAAATAGAAAAGCAGTTTTTGCTACTGTTCGTCCTAAAAGTCCATTTGTAAAGGAATTAGACACTATCATTAGTATAAATCCAAATGCAAATTTAATTTTAAAAGAAGATCCCCAATATCAAGGCTTAGTATATAACCGACCAGAAGATAGTTTTGAAAGAAGTTTACAGCCAAGAGCTGGATTTCCAGAAGCACCACAAGTGCCTGAATACTATAAGACTACATTCCCAAATGGTATAAAAGTAATTGGTACACAAACCTCTGAAACGCCTAAGGTTTATTTAAGATTAACGCTTAAAGGGGGTTCTCTTTTGGAAGAAGCAAAAAAAGTTGGTTTAGCTTCATTTACTGCTGATATGATGAATGAAAGTACTAAAACAAAAGATTCAGAAGCTATAAGTGTTGCTTTAAGAAAGTTAGGATCGTCTATTTCCTTTTCTGTAAGTGGAACTGAAACTTTTATGTATATTGAAACAATGACTAAGAACTTAGATGCCACTTTAGTTTTAGCTAAAGAAAAATTATTTGAACCTGCATTTAATACTGAAGATTTTAAAAGAGTTAAAAAACAAATAGAAGAAGGTTTAGAATCCATGAAAAAGAATGCTCAATTCTTAGCTCAAACTAATTATACACATAAGTTGTTTGGTGAAACTCCTTTTGGAAGAAGGCCATCTAGTAAAACAATCAAAAAGATAAAGATTAAAGATATTCAAGCGTATTATGATGCGTTTTATTCTCCAGCAGTGGCTTCATTAGTTATTGTAGGTGATATTGATGAAAGTACTATTTTATCAAAACTTGATTTCTTAAAGAATTGGCAAGGAGCGGATGTTAATATTCCTAAATCATCTGATTTTGATTTCCCAGAAGTTCAAGAAACACAAATTTATATAATTGATAAAGAAGGAGCCTCTCAATCTAATATCTTCTTAGGACATACTGCTGACAATTTTGATGTTGCTGGAGATCATTTCAAATCTAAAGTAATGAACTATCCATTGGGTGGTGGTGCTAGTGGTAGATTGTTCTTAAACTTAAGAGAGGATAAAGGGTATACTTATGGTGTATATTCTTTCTTTAGAGCTTCAGAATATACTGGAGCATTTACAGTTTTCTCATCAGTAAAAACGGAAGCGACTGATAGTGCATTAGTTGAAATATTTAATGAGTTGAATGCTATGACTACAACAGGGTTAACTGCTGATGAATTGGCTTCAACAAAAAGTTCAATATTAAATAGTGAGGCATTAGAATATGAATCGCCAGGGCAGAAGCTAGGCTTTTTAAATAAGATGTTAAAACATGATTTGGATAAAAGCTTTATTGACGCTCAGACAGATGTATTAAATGATATCACTTTAGATGAAATTAATGCATTGGCTAAAGCAAAAATTCATCCTGATAAAATGACTATAGTAATTGTTGGAAATAAATATTTGATTAAAAAGAAATTACAGAACTTACAATCTAATACTGATGGTGTAAAGTATAACTTTAAAGTAACAGAAATTAAACTATAAAAACATGATAAAAAAAGGACTTTTAACAATACTAGTATTAGTTTTGTTTACTAATCTTATATCTGCACAAAAACACAATGTTGTAAACGCTTCTATTGCTTTAAGAAATGAAGAATATTCTGATGCTAAAAAATACATTGATGAAGCGTTTGATACAGAGAGCACATCAAATGATGCTAAAATGTGGAATTATAGAGCTCCAATCTACTTGCAGATCGCATTAAAAGAACCAGCTCTTGATATTAATGCAATTTTCAAGGCTACTGAAGCACACTTAAAATGCTTACAAACTGATAAAAAAGGAAGGGTTATCGTCAGAAAATGGACAGCAAAGGAAGATATCTTAGCTGGAACGATACAGTGTGGTTATAAGTTATTTAATAATGCTATAGAAGAATATAATGCAGGAAATTATAAAAGTTCTTTAAAACACTATACTGCAATTTTTGAAATCATTCCTCTAGATACCGAGGATCAATTGAAAAGAGGTAATATCACTAGAGAAACAATATTATATAATTCATTTTTTTCTTCAAATAAGATGAAGGACAATACAAAATCAAAAGAATTATTGCAAAAATTGATAGATATTAACTTTAATGAGCCAGCTATTTTTGTTCACATGAGCAATATATTTCTCGAAGAAGGAGAGACTGATAAAGCACTTGAATATTTAGCATTAGGTAGAGAGATTTTTGAAGAAGATCAAGGACTAATTAATACTGAGATTAATCTATATATTCAGTTGGGTAGAACTTCAGAGCTAATTGGAAAATTAGGTGAAGCAATTATTTTAGATGAAGAGAATGATTTATTGTATTTTAATAGAGGAACAATTTATGATCAGGAAGGAGATATTGATAATGCTGAAAAAGATTATTTAACTGCTCTAGAATTGAATCCTTCAGCATTTGGAGCTAACTATAATTTAGGTGCACTTTATTTTAACCAAGGAGTTGAAACTAAAAATAAAGCGAATGTAACTTCAAATAATTCCCTTTATAGTAAACTTAATAAAGAAGCTGATGCAGTATTTGCTAAAGCCTTTCCATACTTGGAGATGGCTCATGAATTAAATGCTGAGGATAAAAACACATTACTCTCTTTAAAACAATTATATTATTTAAGTGGTGATTACGCAAAATCAGAAGAAATGAAAAAGCTTATTGCTGAATTAAAATAGAGGTATCAATTATTTTCTATTCTAACGTTTATTAATCAAAATTTTTATAAAAATGAAAAGTAGATTTATCCTATTATTAATTTTATCCATAATTTCTAATTCTCAAATAATATCTCAGAATATCTTTAGTAATAATACTAAGACTAAAAGCTTTGACCCAATAGAATTAAAAACAAAAAATTGTGAAATTTATAAAGGTCTTTTTACAATGTACCAGAGTAAAAAAGATGGAAAATCATATATTGAAATTGATTCTACTCATCTTAACAAAGAGTTTATTTATTTCAGTTATATTGAAAACGGAGTTACTGATGCAGGTGCTGTAAAAGGTAGTTATAGAGGGTCGAAGATAATTAAGATTAATAAATTTTATGATAAAATTGACTTTACCATAGAAAATACTTCATTTTATTTTGATGATGAAAGCCCACTAATGAAAGCGGAGAACACTAATATTAATACTCCAGTTATTATTTCAGAAACAATTATTGCTACTAGTGGAGATAAAAAAAAGTTCCTGTTGAATGCAGATAATATATTTCTTAATGAATCTTTTCAACAAATTAAATATTCATACCCTGGAACATATAAAGGATTTAAACTTGGTAGCTTAAGTAAGAGTAAAACTAGATATGATAAAATCAGAAACTATCCTGAAAACACCGATATTGTAGTTAATTATTTTTATGAAAGTAAATATCCATCAAAAAGAGGAGGGAGTGCAATTACTGATTCTAGAAATGTATCTATTCTTATTCAGCATAGTCTTGTTAAAATGCCAGAAGAGAATTTTAAATCTAGAAAAGATGATTCAAGAGTAGGATTTTTTACTACTAAATCGAATGATATGACTAGTGTAGATCAAGTAAATTATAGAGACTTTATTAATAAATGGAGATTAGAAAAGAAGGATACTACACAATTACTTTCGGAACCAATTAAACCTATTGTTTGGTGGATTGAAAATACAACACCACTCGAATTTAGAGATATTATAAAAGAAGGTGTTGAAAGATGGAATATAGCTTTTGAAAAAGCAGGTTTTATAAATGCTGTTCAGGTTAAAGTTCAACCTGATACTGCTGATTGGGATGCTGGTGATATAAGATATAATGTATTAAGATGGACCTCTTCACCAAATCCACCTTGGGGAGGATATGGCCCTTCATTTGTTAATCCAAGAACAGGAGAGATTCTAGGAGCCGATATAATGTTAGAATGGTCATATATTACAAATAGAATAGTTGCAGATGATTTATTTAATGAATCTCATCAAGTGGATAATCATATTTGTTCGGCTTCAAGAATACAGCAAATAGAGAATTCATTTGGCTTAAATTATATTAAGAATATGAACTTATCTGATGAACTCAAAAAAGAATTAGTCAAGCAATCATTATATAGATTAGTTTTACATGAAGTTGGTCATACATTAGGTTTGAATCATAATTTTAAAGCAAGTACACTTCTTAGTAAAGATGAATTAAATAACAAGGAGATAGTAAAAGAAAGAGGAGTTACATCATCTGTAATGGATTATCCTGCTATTAATATAACAAGAGACCCTAATAATCAAGGTCTATATTTTGATGTTAAGCCTGGATATTATGATATTTGGGCAATAGAATTTGGGTATACGCAATATAATAAATCTGAAAATGAAGATAAATTATTATCAGATATATTATCTAGATCTACTGAAAAGGAGCTTGCATTTGCAAATGATGCCTTAGATATGAGATCCCCTGGGAGAGGAACTGACCCAAATGCTATGATTTATGACCTTTCAAATACGCAAATTGAGCACTCTATTGATAAAATTGAGATGATTTTTGATATTTTAAAGAACTTAAAAACCAAATATACTAGTGAAAATAATACATATGAAGAACTATATCGATCATATAGAACATTGGTGTATTCTTATTTTCAAACATTGAATATTGTTTCAAGACAAATTGGTGGTGTGAAAGTTGATCTTTCACATATTAATCAAAAATCAACTAACAAGCCATTTGAATGTGTTGATAAAAAGACTCAGAAGGAAGCTCTTGATTTAATTACTAAGTATGGTTTTAGTAACAAAATTTTATTGCAAAAGGATTTAATTCCGTATTTGCAGACACAAAGAAGGGGGTTTAAGGTATCTACTGATCCAACGATTCATCAAAGAATCCTTAATTACCAGAATAGATTGCTTGACCATTTACTTCATCCTAATGTTTTACTAAGATTTTCTAACTCTAGTTTATACGGAAATGATTATAAACTTCCATATTATATGATTGATTTAAGGAATTCTATTTTTGAATCAGATTTTAATACAGATGTTTCTACTATACGGCAAAATCTTCAAACAACTTATGTTAATCGATTATTAAAAATTATAGATACTAAATCAAGATATGATAATATAACTAAAAGCTCTGCCTATTATAATATTTCATGGTTAAAGTCAAATCTTAATATAAATACAGGAGATCTGCAATCTAAACAGCATAAAAAATACTTGTTATTTCTTATTGATTCTTTTATAAATAATTAAATATTATTTTTAACAATAGGGTGTACTTACAAATTCAATAATTTAACATAATATTAATTATAGGACAATACATATAATGTATCCTTATCTAGTTATGGCGTATATTGCTAAGTAATATCTAGAATATTATAAGCTACTTCTCTGTATTCAAAATTCGCTGAGATTTCAGTATTTACTAACTGCTTAGTAATTGGTGCTGAATTTGAAATGCAGAATACCTCAGTACTATTTACAATTAGCTTTCCAAAAGGAATTGAAATTAGAAACGCTCTTTTATCTGTAATTATTAATTGTGAGGCTTTGGATGCTAAATCTGTAATGAATTATCGAGTCTTTATAATTTCTTTCTCAATCTTACTTATTTCAATCTGATCCATTTCACGGCTTGTTTCAAATTTATCTCCAGCACTGCTTTTGGCATCAGAGTTCCTAGAATCAATTGCCTGTAGTAGGTTAGTATTTAAATAGAATAACTTAGTTAGTAATTCTTTATTAAGTTCAGAAATTACTGCTGATTTAGTTAGCACTATTTCTTTCTTAAGTTTACTCCTTTATCACCTCTTGATATTGATCTTTTATATTTTCTGTCTCTAGCTTTACGCCACTGATCTCTATCATTTACTTGCTGGTTTTTCTCACTTTTTTCATGAAAACCAGAATTTTCTCTTTCTTCCTTCTTATCATTTCTGAATACATTCTTTCCGTTTGCTCTATGTTCTTCAGTAGTTAATTGCTGAGTAATTTCTACTTCTTCAGGCATTTCCAATTTAAGAATTTTTGTACCCATTAATTCCTCAATCTTATCGGAGTAATATTCTTCTCTCTCTGTATAGAATAATATAGATTTCCCTTCTTCCTCTGCCCTTCCTGTACGTCCAATTCTGTGCATATAGTTCTCTGGGAAAGTTGGTGTATCAAAATTAATTACATGGGATATCTTATCTAAATCTAATCCTCTGGCAATAATATCAGTAGCGATCAGAATTCGTACTTTTCCTGCATCATATTGGTTAATGGATCTAAACCTGTAATTCTGTGATTTATTAGAATGAATAATTGCAAGTTCAGAAATATAAAATTCTGACATTCTTTCATATAATCTATCAGCGATCTTTTTACTAGACACAAATACCAAAACCTTTTTCATTTCATCCTTATCTTTAAGGATATGAGCTAATAAGTTTTCTTTTGTGTAATAATTAGGTACAGCAAATTTAGTTTGTAAAATATTATCTAGTGGTGTTCCGCTTAATGCAATTTGCACTTTTTCAGGTTTACTATAAAAGCTATTAATGATTTCTTGAACATCCTCTGTCATAGTTGCTGAAAACATAATATTTTGCTTTTTTGTAGGTAATAGCTCAAAGATATTAGTCAGTTGAAAACGGAATCCTAAATCGAGCATTACATCTACTTCATCAATTACTACCTTTTTGACTCCTTTTAGCTTTAGGGCACGGCAAAGTGCCAGGTCATACAATCTACCTGGTGTAGCAATTACAACATCCGATCCTTCTTGTAGCAAAATCTTTTGTGTATTCATGTTAGTTCCACCATAAACACCAACAATTCGACATGTAATGTATTTGGTTAACTGCTCTAAAGTTTCAACTACTTGAGCAACTAACTCTCTGGTAGGAACCAGTATTAATATCCTTGGATTATTTTGTTTGGAATAAGATAGTTCTTGCAATAGTGGCAAACAATAGGCAATCGTTTTCCCTGTTCCTGTTTGGGCAATTCCTACAAGGTCCTTCCCCCCTAGTATTTTGGAAAATGTTTTTTCCTGTATTGGGGTTTGATTTACGAATCCTAAATCTTCAATTGCATTTTTTAGTTGCTTATTTAGGTTTATTTCGCTAAAATCACTCATCATTATAAATTTGTTGCAAAAGTACTTTTTTAAACAAAACCCCACCAAGTTGGTAGGGTTTTATCTTTTTAAAAAAATTAAACGATTGCTTACGCAATGGTGTTAAATGGATAAATTGTTAAATAGTTAAAAAGCCCTAACAGCCCTAACACCGTTGCCACTGTAGTCCTTACTGTAGTACTGCTGGCTCCCAGTGTCGAAATTCTGATCCCACGCATGAGTTGTAGACGAACCGAACTCACTAGAACTCCAATAGTAGTAATTAGCAAAACCGCCAATATTTCCTAATAATAAAGCATTTCCTTGCCCTATATTTAAATACATTTGATTTAATTCATCTTTGGAAGGTAAAAACCAATCACTGTATCCGCCAAGAGTTAGATTTGCACAAATATCTGCAGCCGTTC
>JABGVU010000085.1 GCA_018645865.1 Flavobacteriales bacterium | reverse complement strand
TTCAAAGCCCAAACACCTTCACAATATTTCTCAGGGTTCAGCGTATCTTTGCAATCTGTCAATAGTATTTCGTTATCTAGAGGTTCTCTGGTGTTCTTCATTGAATAAATTTAGAATTATTAATCCTAACTAATAGCTGACGGATAATGGGTCTGTCTGTTTGATGTCTAGCATCATGTATGGGGAAGCCATTGATTGCTTCTGCATCTTCCATCAATTCTTTGAACTCTTTAAACGCTGCTCTTTGTTCAGCATTTGTTATGCCTATATCAATTGACTCAGCTGGAACAATAGCAGTGTGCAATGCATCACAAAAGTAATACTCTTCCAGAACCCCATAAATATCTTTCTTTAAAATAAACACTTTCCCATTACAGACTTTAAATAAGAAAGATTTAAAGTGATGGCTTCTATCGTGCATGTTAGTTAAATCAAGTCCTTCTTGGTTACCTTCTTCATCATATGTATCGCACACAATTTTAAAATCACAATCTTCCATATGCTTTTCAACTAGCACAGCTACATCTTCATCTTTCTTTGCTTCAATCTTTTTAACCAATTTACTGAAGGAGGTTGTGCTA
This sequence comes from Flavobacteriales bacterium, assembly GCA_018645865.1. Lineage (GTDB taxonomy): Bacteria > Bacteroidota > Bacteroidia > Flavobacteriales > BACL11 > UWMA-0277. The sequence continues at coordinate 2,461 of JABGVU010000085.1, read as the reverse complement.
ACCCTAATTGCTTTGAAGTGGCGTCTAGGTCGAATGACTCTTTTAATGCGTTTAGGTTTAGATGGCTTGGGTGTGAAACTTCCAGTTGGCTTGGCTGATTTGTCTACTCTGCAATAATTCATTTGTTCAAAATAAATATCTTTTTATTTAAAAGTATTTATACACTCTTCCATAGTCTTAAGCATCCCTTCTATATGACAAATTTTGTAGTAGAGACTTCCATCCTCTAGATATGACTCTCGTATTCCATGCAGTTGTCCATCTTTGTAATGCTCTCTAGTAAATAATTGACCATTTTCAAAATAAGTATCAAAAGTTCCATGTGATTTCCCATTTTTGTACTCCTCAGTCAACTTAAGATTATGTGGTCCACATTCTTTCATGAGGTATTTGCCATTTGCTGGTTTATTGGTTTCCAAGTCAAAGAAAATACCATCCCTTAAAACAACTTTGTAACAAGTTTTTTCTATGTCTGTTAGCACTTCTTTGAAGTCTTTAAGGTATTCTGGTTCATCGGCAAAAGTTCCAAAGCTTATAAAGACCATCAAAACTAAAGCAAGGGTGTGTTTCATAAATTAAAAAGAAATAATCCAACCAATAAAGAAACTACAGCGGCTGAAAAGATAGCTCCATCAAAATCCTCAACCAGTGAAAGAAACATTAATCCAGCAAACATAATTAACATACCTGCAAAATAAATCATTTAGAAACCTCTTTCCACGGCAAGATATGGACTTTGCCAACTAGGATAAATCTTATAAGCCACCCCATAAGAAATGATAGAAACAATAAAACTTCTGGGAACTCAAAAACAATATCATCAATACTTCTCTCTAGCCATCGAAGGATACTTCCCTCACTAGGCTTCATAATAGTTATAGTTTCAGTCTCTCTAAAGCGACAAGTCCAGTATTCATCTTTATCAATGTTAGATGATTCAGTCCATCTTTCATTAGCTACATGGTCGTCATATTCTCTTAGAAGCTCTTTGCACTCTTCACTAGCATTGCTTGTTATATATGGATACTCATCATCAAAAAGGTGATATGAGTTAGTATGAAATATAATAACTACAATAAAAATTGTGCATAGCCATCCTAACCAATGCACAACCAAGCCAAGTCTTTCAGATATATTATTCATAAACTCTTTAATACTTTTTAATTTTTAATACAATTATAGTTAGACATAGAATCATCCCATTGAGCTAACTGATTGTTTTCTTGCTGCTTAACTAATTTAAAAGCATCCCAGCTATTTGTTTTCACATTCATCATCTCAAACCTAATAACAGTTTCATTTTCTGATTCAACTCGTATGTCTATGTCTCCACCATTAAGCCACTGATGTATAGATGTCTCGCTAGAGTCAAGAAGAAAATCATTGACTTTATGCCAATCTTCAATGGAAACATAATCCATCAACCTTGGATAAGACACCAAATCGAAATAAGCTTTATTGCCAGTGAAATCAAATATAAACCTCATCAAAGTAACTCTATCTGCCCAAGATTGTTTCTCATCTTGAGTAAAAGTTTTGCTATCACAAATCCAAGTATTAGATTCTTGTTGCGAACAACCAACAAGTCCAAAGACCATCAAAACTAAAGCAAGGGTGTGTTTCATCATAGCTCTGCAAACATACGACAAAATGCAAAATCACTTATCAGCAACTCAGGGTTTGTTTTATTTTTGTTATAGACATTAAGATACTTTACGTAATGGGGTTTAGTCTCTTCATGCATTAAATTAAAATGCTCATCTTCATCAAGCTCTGGATAAAGTTCTTGATATGTTTTGAGCATCCATGCCCCATACTCTAACCTTGTTGCCTTGCCTTCACCCATACCAATCTGCTCTGCAAAGCCACCCACTGCATGACATTTTGTAATTATGTATACAAATTCGGTTTTACCCATTTTAGTAAAATCAAAATCAAAGCGAAGCTCTGCATAATCTTTAAGAGTAATTTCAGCAAACGCTAAAGGCGATATGAGTATCAATGTTAGGAGGATATTTCTTAATAGCAATTTGGTCCTCCACAATTAGGTTTTGCTTGGGCACGTCCTTTCTTCACACCCCTGTTATATGCATCTTGTTTTTGCTGGGCTTCCAGCACTGCAGCAGGATATTGCTCCGCAACCCCAATTGCTACATCACCTAGGAACTTAATCAACCATGGCATCTCTTCTTCCTCTTCTACAACTGGAGGTAAGGATTGAGCATAGGCTCTTGATTGAGCTTGTGACTGGGCATGTTGCAATGCAACTCTAGTTTTCTGCAGCTCATACTTTTGCATGGCTAATTCTCTGTCGTGCTGAGCTTCTCTTTGGATACAAGCAGAGATGTTTGCATCTCCGGTAAACCCATACTCGTCACAACGCTGTTTCAAACCTGCAAGGATTTTTTGTTTAGATTTTTCTTGGATTGCTCTAGTTTCCAATGTTGTTTTATTTATTCTG
>JABGVU010000084.1 GCA_018645865.1 Flavobacteriales bacterium | reverse complement strand
CAAAATAATAAAGAATTTTTAGTGGTTGATGGAGGTGCAGGTATTGGTGCTTCTTGGCTTAGTAGATGGGACTCTTTAAGGCTGTTTACTCCTACAGAATACAATAATCTACCAGGACTCAAATTCGATGCTTCGAAAGGATATTATCCAAATAAATATGAAGTTGCCAATTATTTTAAATCTTATGTTGAGCATTTTGAGATTCCAATACAGTTTAACACCCTAATCTCATCGGTACGAAAAAATGAAAATGGTCTTTTTACGCTCACTCATTCTGATGGAGAGATTGAAGCTAAGAATGTCATTGTAGCTACAGGTCCTTTTCATACGCCTTATTCACCTCCTTGTCATATAAAAATAGCATCAGAAATAACTCAGATGCATAGTAACTTTTACAAATCTGTAGATCAACTCCAAAGTGGAGACGCTTTAGTTGTTGGGGCAGGAGATTCTGGTTATCAAATTCTAGATGAAGTATCCAAAGATAAATCGAGAACAGTCTATTTTTCGGGTCTGACAAATGTAAAGTCAATTCCTCAACAATTTTTGGGTAAGACCCTATGGTGGTGGTTCTCCTTAATTGGATTCTTGAGTTTCACCAAGTACAGTTGGATTGGGAAGAAAATTAGCTCTATACCTCAACCTGTAATTGGGACGGATGTAAAGGAGATTCTTTCAAGAGACAATGTAATTTCTGTTGGGCGGACGAAGGATGCAATGGGAACAGATCTATTTTTTGAAAAAGAAAAGGTCTCTTCTATTAAAAATATTATTTGGGCTACAGGGTATCGACCAAATTTCAATTGGATTGAAGGTTTAGAATTAGATGGGAATAATTATCCAAAGAATCATCGCGGTGTAAGTAATATAGAAGGGGTGTACTTTATAGGATTACCTTGGATGTATACTCGTGGTTCCGCTACTTTGGGTGGGGTTTCTAAGGATGCTGCTTATCTTGCAAATATTATCTGTAAGTAGCTTTTGAAGCTACGCTTTGCGTAGTATTTTCTCCATCTTCCGACCTTTAGCTAGTTCATCAATCAACTTTTCCATACGCCTACACTGTTTATACAATTCAAATTCATCCTCTATTTCTTCAATTCGATACCCACAAACCACTCCTTTAATCATGTATGCGTTTGGATGTATTTTAGCTTTTTGAAAAAACGTTCTATAAGTTGCTTTTTCATCTATCAGAGATTGTAATGTAGCTTCATCAAAACCTGTTAACCATTCAATTACCTGGTGAAATTCTTCTTTTGTTCTGCCATTCTTCTCCAATCTATTCAGATATAGTGGATAAATAGATGCAAATATCATATTCGTCACCTTTTCGTTTTTCTCTACTGTTACTTTCATTTCTATTTTAATTGTGTAGGCGTGCCCTTATTAGGACAGATCTAAATTTCCTGTTCAAAAATAATATTTCTCTCCGAATCTTTCTTGTACATGACCTTAGGAATAACCTCTCTGTTTGTATTTGAACGATAGCTTTTATTATTTGGGTTTTGAATACATTCTAGTTGAAACTCAATCATTTTTTCAAATGGAATAAGGAAATCCTTAGTCTCACATTGTTCTAAGCCACCTTCTTTAAGTAAATTTAAGACAGTATTTACTGACTCAATAGTACTAAGACAAAGAGATTCTGGCTGTTGTTTGATAATGAATTTTGATTTGATTGTATTATCAAAACTCACTCTTTTTAGTTTTTGCAAGTTCTTACTTAGCTTAAGCATCTTACGAGCGCAGGGCCATGTTCCATCGATCAGGAAGATGTGTGGATTAGGACCCATAAATGAATATATTTCTGAACTATTTCTTATCGATAAGTTGAAATTATCTTTTCCCGGATAAAGTAAGAAGGAAGAATTATTTTCTTGAGTCAGTATTTCATTTACACGATTATTTTTGGTGAAATCAACACCAACTATAATTTCTGAATTTTCAAGTTGCAGCTTAGTCATATGCCCCGTTCCGTTTTTCTCTTTTTTGTACTCCTTTGGGTGCATAAGAATAATAAAACGTGTCTTAGTCTGTAAAGGACTAATGAGTTTGCAAATACATGTGATTGAAGGCCTCATGCATTTGTAACATTTGATTCTTGGGGTTTTCATTTCTAATGGCAAATTGAATATTTCTTAATTTTCTAACGTTTTGGCTAAACTGCGTTTTAATGCAGTTTAGGTTTTGTTAGGTGAAGTTTTATTCTGCATCTCCACCACTTTTTTCATTTTCTTTTAATAAATCTGCAATTATTATAGCGGGAGCTTCTTGTTCTAATACAAGCCTTTGAAATGCAGAATAAATATCTTTTGACGTATTAAAATGTCGATTTAATTGGTCATAAATTTCTCCATTATATAAAAGTGGAATTAACAAATTCCTTTTTTGATGATATTCAACATATAGATTATTTACGTTTATAACTACAACGCCATTATTTAATAAGTTGTTAAAATGTGATGCTAGTATGAATAAATCGGTTGTTAAATCACTTGGGAATTCCTCAAGTATTTTTACTCTACAATGAAAGCTATCATCATAAATCATATAATAGAATGTCCCTGCTTTCCCATTACTGATTTCGAAAATGGTCTCGATGTATTTTTCTTTTTCATAAATTCCAGATTTCCATTCTGCATCGGAGTGAAGTTTTTTTAATTCTTTCCAAACTATTTCTTCCCGTTTTTTGAAGCTTAATGATAAACGATAAATTCTTTGGAGGTAATATTTTATCTTGTTCATAGTTTTATTTATTTCACATAACGTTCTAGCTAAACTACGTTTTAATGTGGTTTAGGTTTTGTTGGCAAATGTTATTTAATTTACGAAAATTAGTTTTTTGTATTGTTCGTCTTTTATGTTTCCTTTTTGTCCGCTTCTAGTTGCTGGAAACAATAATAAAATCCTTATTTCCCTTAATTCATAATCAAAAATATATTCTTCTCCATTTGCAGATAATTCATTTTTTTTGAAAACTAATTTTGTTTTATCAAGTCCGCAAATTAGAGAATCATAAGCAAGTTTATACACACAACATATTCGGATAATATTTTTATTTTTTTTCAAATGGTCAAATAAAATTCCATTATCTAAAATATTTTCTCTCTGAATTAAATCAGAATCTTTTGAGCTGTTTTTAACTTTTCTTTCAATTTTAGTAAAAAAATCTAAAAATCCAATATTATGTATTTTGCAAAAGTTTTGTTTCTCAATTTTATTTTGCCTGTGTGAAATTTGTTTGAGTTTTGTTGAGGTTTTTTTAAGTGGAAATTCGGGGAAAATATTCTCCATTCTATTCCACATATGATTTCTAACTGATGAATAAAAAAAGAAATTGGGGTTGTTTAAATATTCAGATTGTGGTGGAAAAGTTCCAACAATTACTGTTTTAGAATTGTTGGGAATAAATCCGTCTTCTATTGGGTGTATTTCCATATTCTTTATTTGATTCTATGTTAATAGCTAAATGTTATTTATTTGTTACTCTTCAATACAATGTGATGAAAATAAAAAAGAAAGCAAAGGGAGGTTAGTTACTTGCTGCCAATGTGGTCTCTTATTTTTTGGAGGTAGGATTTTAGTTCTTCCCCCTCAAGTTCTTCAACGTCTAATTCAACTATATCCCCTAAATCATCCGAGGTTGGATCGGGTATAACGTTGATATTGTCACAATCTTTTAAAGACAAATAGTTAAGGTTAGT
>JABGVU010000048.1 GCA_018645865.1 Flavobacteriales bacterium | reverse complement strand
GAAAAAAGAATTAAAAAAATACTTAAACTAAATTGGAGATGCCATGTGGTTATGATATTTGGAATTGGAAAAGCTGACAACAATGGTATCTATGGTGAAAGGTTTAGAGTAAGTGAAAAATTAGTTATTAAAGAAGTTTAAAAAAGCTCAAAATAAGGATCGAGAGGTCCACCAAAGCGGAAGCCTGAAAAGTAGTTTTTTTATGGTTTTACATAAATTTGTTGTGCATTAGTAGATATTAATACGCCCAAACCATTTTCTACATTAGTATATACTGGAATGACCTCACCTCCAAATATATTCAACTCACCTTTTTCACTATGATCACCTAATGAATTATAATAACTATAAGTATCATCACTAAAAGTGGAGAATTCAATAATAACAGTATCGCACTCACCATACTTAAATTCTGATTGCACATCTAATGTAATTATTTTTTGCTGACCATTAAACAAGTCATCTGAAAAAACAACTTTATTTCCAATAAAAGTATATCCTCCCCAAGGAATATCTGCAGGAAATGATGGGTCATTTGACATCATCACAAGATAACCCTTATCCCATTCGTCATCTTTTTCATAGTCTTTTTCACAGTTCGCATAAAGTTTTAATCGATAATAGTTCTGCTGATTAGCATTATCGTCAAAACTAAAAGTCAATCCTATTTTATCTTCATGTGAAGTTGTATCTACATCAATATTATATACAGTAATATCATCCGGAATAAATGTTTCTGCTGAAATTGGATTGTAATCTGAATGATTCACTTCTACCCTATAAGTTGAATTATTATCAGGAATGTAATCGCTCTTATAATAATACATTGCTAATGAATCAGCAGTATAATCATCATAATAGTTCACATAAACTAGGCTTGTCGTATCCAGTAATAAAGAATCTATAAATTGATTATCCTGATAAAGCAAAACATTGGCATTATTAATAAATGAAGGAACTGCATTGGAGAAAGCACCTACTGAATGAGAGATAACTACTCGAGCATTAGTGTCAGTATCTAACAAACCATTTAAAACTAAAACAGGTTCATTGGGCGGAATATCTAAATCAATAACCGTTTCCATGTCACAAGAGACTATAAGCAAACTAAATAATAGTGTAGGATATATAATATTTTTCATAATTAAAATTGTATTCGGTAAGAAATTGAAGGAATTATAGGGAAAATGGAAACCTGCTTTGCAACCCTTTGATTGTCTTCATAGTCAAGATAAGCAAAGAAAGGATTTTTTCTATTATAGAAATTATATGCTCCTAGCGATAGCGTGCTATCCCATTTTTTTCTTTTCTTATGCTTATTAATTCCAAAGTCTAATCTATGATATGCAGGTAATCGTGTTAAATTTCTATTACCATAAGATTCAACAAATTCAACGGACATTTGTTCATCCCAAGGATCAGTATGAGGCATCCCAGCATAAACTCCTTGTGGGAAAGTAATCGCATTTCCTGTGCCATACACCCAAGTAGCTCCAATATCCCATTTATCATTAAACTTATGTGATATTACTAATGAAAAATCATGCCTTCTGTCGTATTTATAGGCATACCATTCTCCAAAATTAATATTATCGAACTTTCTATTGGACCAAGAAAGGGTATAGCCAATCCAACCGGTAGTTTTTCCTTTCTTTTTTTGTAAAAAGAGTTCTGCTCCATAAGACTCTCCTTCTCCACCTGTTTCTACAGCATTCTCCCAAGATTCAGTGCTTTCCAAATTAGAGTACCCCGCTTTGTAAGTAATTAAATTACTCATAGTTTTATAGTAGCCTTCTAAGCTCAGTTCATAAGCCCCTTGAAATAAAAGAGTGCTAACACTACCTGCCCATTGTTCAGAGTTTTGGGATGGCACACTATCAATAGCAGGCACCCAAATATCACTTGGGAAACCTACTGATGAATTGGATAATAAATGAATGTTTTGCTCCATTTTGGCATATGATGCTTTCAAAGACCAATTTTCACTCAGCAAATATCTAGCGGATACTCTAGGTTGAAAACTGAGATTATTTTTATCATTAATTTTATCTATTAATCCTATATTATTAGTTGAGCTATTATTTGCTAATGAATAATAACCAATATGCAAACCAATATTTGCTTTTAACCTATTTGTAATTTTCAGATTATCTTCCACATAAAAAAATATTTCATGCGCATTCGTATTACCAGAGAAATTAAGAGTAGTATCTAAAGAAAAATTCTGACTTGTATCTGCAGATGCAATAGAAATATTTTGATTTATCTCTCCTGGGAAAAAATGATGATACGTATATGATGTCCCAAATTTAATATCATGATTAGGATTTGGCGTATAATCAAAATCCATTCTTCCACCAAGATCTTCAATTCCTGCTAGATAATCAAAATTAATAGCTGTATTTTCGTTTGTTTGATTTGATGTAAGGCCAAAATTTGTATTAAAGGAATATCTACTATAGGTTAATGTTGTATTGCTAAAAAGCTTATTAGAGAATAAATGATTCCATCTTAATGTAGATGTCAAATTCCCATAACCTAAACCAAAATTTAAAATACCGTTATCTGAGGCTTCCCCTCCTTTGCCTCCTCCTTGACTACCATCATAATCTACACCAAAAGCATCATTACCCATATAAGCACTTAAGTAAACCCTATCATTTTTAGATATTTTATGATTAATCTTAGCATTAAGATCATAAAAATACAAAGTTAGATCTGTACTTGGTGGCATAAATGGTCCTGCAAGCAAATCGGCATACGTTCTTCTTCCGGCAACTACAAAAGAGGTTCTGTCCTTAATAATTGGCCCTTCAAGGGTTAATTTAGACGAAATTAAACCAAGTGTTGCATCACCCTTAAATTCCTTCATATTCCCTTCTCTCATATCAATTTCCAGTACAGAAGAAAGTCTGCCCCCAAACCTTGCTGGGAACCCTCCTTTTGTAAGGCTTAAATTCTTAATGGCATCTGCATTAAAAACTGAAAAAAGACCACCTATGTGTGATGCATTATAAACAGGCACTCCATCAAGTAAAATTAAATTTTGATCAGGACCACCACCTCTGACATAAAAACCTGAGCTCCCTTCACTTGACTGTACTCCGGGTAATAACTGGATGGCTTTTAAAATATCTACTTCTCCTAAAAGAGCAGGGATAGTTCTAATCTGTTCAATTGGAACTTCAATCATAGATGTTTGTGTTTTATCAACAATATTGCTCTCACCAGTAACTACAACTTCCTGAACATTAACTGAGGAAAGTTCAAATTCAACATCATGAGTTATAGCGGAATTTAAATTAAAACTCTTCACTTGGTTTTTATAGCCAATAAAGGTAAAGGAAACATCATATATTCCTTCTGGAAGAGTTAAACTATAAAATCCATAAGTATTTGATGTAACGCCAAGACTCAGGTCTGCACAATAAATGTTTACACCCACTACGCTCTCTCCGTTATTTTTATCAATAATATATCCACTTATAGTGTATTTGTTTTGTGCATAGCCATTTGTTAGTATACTGAGTAAGAGAATAATAATAAATATTTTTTTCATGTTTTAGACAACGGAATATATTTTAAAAAATTGCTAATCATTGTAATAACTTATTGAGAAAGTTAGAAACTGAAGCCGAGAGGTACCCCAATAATAAAACCCTCTCATTTAAGTGAATTTTTATTTAATAAGTCGGGATAGCAAGATTACAACCTCTTCTCTCTTCACTAGGTTACACTAAAATTTGCACCACTTTTTGCGCCACTACCCAATCTACTAAAACAAACTTAAGAAATTAATCTTGTTTTCTGAGCAACTATTTATTTTCTTTTATATTATTTTACTGGAACCAACTCATAATCAAAATAATGATTTAAGGGCGCATAAGTATTTATCTTACCTCCATTTGTTATATCCTGAAACTTAAAATAAGAAAACTCAGAACAGAAATGCATCAAAGTATTATATGCAATAAGTGTGTATTTAGATTGGTTAGTCTTGTACTTCTTCTCAAATAATTTCACAAAGGAAATATTATGATTACTTGTATAGCTAAAGCTATATGGATTAGGAAACTTAACATCTAAAAACATTAAATTATGAATATCTAAATTATCATATTTTATCCAATCATACAAACCAAAAACAATGGATGTAGAGTCTAAACCCCCAATCGATCCAAGAATTTTACTCACAAAACCTTTATTTTCTGATGGAATAATTACAACTTGTTTATCCCAAAACATTTTACGGATAGAATCCACCTTAGTATATTCTACAGTAAAAGTTTCTACTTCTTTTTCATGCTGCTTAAACAAATGCTTAATATAAGCTGATTTCCATTCATATCCTTTTTCGTTAAGCACAACAACCCTTTCATTTCTATGATTCTTTAACACATACTCCTTAATGATATTTGTTTGTACTTGAAAAGAAGGCGAAAGCTGATAAACAGCTTTATATCTTTTTACATTTTTAGTATTCTTAGAAAGTGGAGAAATTAATATTTTAGTAGTATCATCACCATATTTTTCACATAAAATCCTAAAATTATTAGCATACAAAGGGCCAATAATAATATCCATATTATCCAAAGCCTTTGAATGCACAATTTGATGAACTTTTAAGGTATCCTTATTGGTGTCAAAAGTATGTAAGCAAATATTCTTCCCTTGATTACGTAAAGAATCAAGTCCCAATTCCACACCAACATGAAAAGAAAGAGCTAGCTCCGAACCCTTATAATAAATGTCAGAAATTACAGTAGTATCCTCAAAATCATTAAACATAGTGTCATTCCTTAGCAAAAAATAAGGCATTAATAAAGCAATATTTAACACTGAAGTATCTTTGAGTTTATAGAAATCTTCAATTTGTTTTTGAATGCTTAAATCAGAAGAGTTGCCTTTATTTTCTTGCTGATTATAAAAAACAGGAATATATAATAACTGATTATAATACAGACGTTTTTGTATTTCATTATTATTAATAATATCAGCTGTTTTAACCTTATGTGAATTAGCTATTGATTTAAGTGATTCCCCTGCCCTAACAGCATGTTTTACATAAACATCCCCATCAAAAATAATAGTATCATTTTGTACTTGTGCCGATAAATCAGTAACAAATAAAAGAAAAAGAACTAAAAATATTTTCTTGATTATTCCCATTCAATAGTTGCAGGTGGTTTTGAGGAAATATCATAAACTACACGATTGATACCCTTTACTTTATTAATAATCTCATTTGAAATTCTAGCTAAAAAATCATATGGCAAATGCACCCAATCAGCCGTCATACCATCAGTAGATTCTACTGCTCTTAAAGCAACTGCATATTCATAAGTACGCTCATCTCCCATTACTCCAACTGACTGAACGGGCAAGAAAATTGCTCCTGCTTGCCATACTTTATCGTACAATCCAGCAGCTCTTAATGAAGAAATAAAAATATGATCCACTTCTTGTAATATACTTACTTTTTCAGCAGTAACATTTCCTAAAATACGAATTGCTAAACCAGGACCTGGGAAAGGATGTCTTCCTAATAACTCTTTATTAATTCCAATTGATTTTCCAATTCTCCGTACCTCATCCTTAAATAAAGTATTCAAAGGTTCAACAATTTTAAGTTTCATGTAATCAGGTAAACCACCTACATTATGATGAGACTTAATAGTTTGTGAAGGCCCTCCTGTTGCCGAAACAGATTCAATTACATCAGGATAAATTGTTCCTTGTGCTAACCATTTAACATTCTCTAGTTGATTGGATTCATCATCAAATATATCAATAAACATTGACCCAATAGCTTTACGCTTTTTCTCAGGATCTGAAATTCCAGTTAAAACATCATAAAACCGATTTTTAGCATTTACTCCTTTTACATTTAAGCCCATTCCCTTGTATTGTTCCAAGACACTTTCAAACTCTCCCTTTCGTAACAATCCATTATCTATAAAAATACAATATAGATTCTCACCTATTGCTTTATTTAAAAGCACTCCAGCAACAGTAGAATCTACACCACCTGAAAGTCCTAAAACAACTTTGTCATTTCCTATCTTCTGCTTTAAATCAGCAACCGTCTCCTCAACAAATAAAGCTGGAGTCCAATCTTGTTTAAAACCACAAATATCTACTAAAAAATTTTGTAAAATGGTTGCTCCATCTTTAGAATGATACACTTCGGGATGAAATTGCAAAGCATAAGTCTGTTCACCTTCAATATGATAAGCAGCAACTTTAATATCATTAGTTGAAGCAATAACTTTATAATTATTAGGAAGAGTTGCAATTGTATCTCCATGACTCATCCATACTTGTGAATCAGCAGAAAGACCTCTCATTAATTCATTATCAGTATCCACAAAAGATAAATTGGCTCTGCCATACTCTCTAGTATTTGAAGGTAATACTTCTCCTCCAAATTCATGTGCTAAATGCTGTGCTCCATAACAAACTCCCAATAATGGTAACTTTCCTTTTATTGCTGATAAATCAGCGATAGGTGCATTTTTTTCACGAACAGAATGCGGAGACCCTGACAAAACAACAGCCTTCCAACTTCCATCAATCTCAGGCATATTGTTATATGGATGTATTTCAGAGTAGATGTTTAACTCTCTTACTCTTCTAGCAATTAGTTGGGTATATTGCGAACCAAAGTCTAATATTAATATTTTTTCGTACTCCATTTAACTATCTTATTTTAGGAGTCAAAACTACAAAATTAGAATTTAGCGGATTTAAATTCTCTTTTAATATTTCAATAAAATTATCCCCACCTTTTAAATAAAACTTAATAAAATTATCATAGCGTTCCTGCAAACTATTTTCAGGAAATAACTGCTGTTTTATTTTACTTATCTGATTTAAGGAACTTTCATTTTTATGCTTAGCTAACCTCAATAATTTTTTTTCCAATTGCTTAAAAGATTTTAACTGTTTTTGTTGTTGAGATTTTATACTATTCTGAAGCCCTACATCAGTAGCTTTTGCAGTAATTGATGCATATATATTTTCAACAGCATCCATTTCATCCTGTAATGACACAACAGTATCATTTTGATTTAGCACAAACTTTTTTTGCAATTGATATTCTTCCAAAAACAAATCATTAACAGAAAAACCTAAATCCTGTCGTTTTTGATTCTGTTTATCATCCATAATTAACACAGAATTTCTTAATATCAAAATTGGGAAAGGAATTTTTTCTTTTAGAAAAGCAGTTTTTAACTGCATCCAATAAGAGAGCTCAGCCCCACCACCAATATATGCAATATTTGGCAAAATAGTTTCCTGATAAATCGGTCGTAATAATACATTTGGGCTAAAGCTAACAGGATTATTTTCTATCTCTTTTTCAGTAACTTTTTCTTTTATTAATTCTCTTTTTCCATCTGATAATTTGAAGAAATTAATAGAACGAACATAGGCTTGACATTTATATTTAGTTGCCAAATTCTCACTACATTTAGTTATAAATTTATCAAAACCTTGTCTTAAAACATCTTTTTTAATGGTAGAAATAAATTGTTCTTTCAGCCTCTTATCATCTCCATCTAAGATAATTAACCCATACTTACCAAACAATTCGTTTATCAAATAACGAGTAGCATCAGCCAAGTTATCATGATTTAAATATGATTTTTCAAAAAGAGAAATTAATTTATCTGCATTTTCTGAAATTCCTAAAACTGATTTCAAATCCGTTAAGAGATTTTCAAAACCATCTAAATTCATTCTTCCAACAGCACCACTTTGTTTACTGTTCCAAGCTATTTTTTTACCAAAAAGATGAATATGATTAATTTCCTGAAAGTCATGATCTTCAGTTGCCATCCAGAAAACAGGAACAAAGTTATTATTAGGATATTTTTCTTCTAACTGTTCTACCAGGTTAATAGTAGAAATTATCTTGTAAAGAAAATAAAGCGGTCCCGTAAATAAGCAAAGTTGATGCCCTGTTGTTATTGTAAAAGTAGAATTCTCTTTTAAGCTTTCAATATTCAATTTTGATTCTTCAGAAAGAGATAAACGTGCATTTTGCTTATTCAAAACATCAACCAAAACTACTCTATCTATAGAATGCATTTTCTTTTCAGCAATTTGTTTTTCAAAATTCTCTAGTGTTGGAAAGTGATTAACATGAGGCTTTAATTTCTCATCCTTTTTTAAGTAATCTAGGACAAGATTAGAGAATTTACTGGTTTCTTGATATGAAATTTCATCAACCTTCAAAATCTATTTCTTCATTATAAATCCTCCAGCAATTAAGTCATTACCCTCATAAATTGCAGCCGATTGCCCAGGAGCAATACCTTCTACTTTTTTATGAAATAATACTTTTAAGTTCTCTCCATCATTAGTAACAGTTGCCATCTCCCCTTTATGCTTATACCTAACTTTTACCAAACATTCCATACCATCTTCTATTTTATCGTACTTCAGATAATTGATGTTTCTAATGAACATTTCTTGTTTCTGCAAATCTTCTTTTGTCCCTACTACTACTGTATTATCTTCAGGATTTATCCCAATAACATAAGTAGGTGTTAACCCTAAAGAAACTCCAATTTTTCTTTGTCCAATGGTGTAAAAAGGATATCCATCATGTGCACCAACAATATGACCGTCAGCAGTAATAAAATTACCTCCCTTTACTTTTTCCTCCAACCCTTCTATCCTTCTTTTTAGGAAACCTCTATAATCATTATCAGGAATAAAACAAATTTCATAACTCTCATTCTTTTCAGCTAAAGCTTTATATCCTCTATCCAAAGCCATTTGCTTTATATCCTTTTTATGATACTTTCCCATTGGGAAAATTGTTCTTTTCAAACATTCCTGAGTTACTCCCCAAAGCACATAGGATTGATCTTTACTTTCATCCAAACCTTTCGAGATAACAAAACGTTCTTCAACTTTACGAACCTTAGCATAATGTCCTGTTGCAATAAACTCACAATTTAACATATCTGCTCGCTTTAATAAAGCTTCCCATTTTATGTGTGTATTACATAACACACAAGGATTTGGAGTACGACCAGCAATATATTCATCAACAAAATTGTCAATAATAAAGCCCTTAAACTCATCCCGGATATCTAGAATAGTATGAGGAAAACCACAATCAACAGCTAATTGACGTGCATCATTAATAGAATCCAAACTACAACAACCTGTTTCTTTCTTATTACTCCCTGAACTCTCATAGTCCCAAGTTTTCATAGTTAAACCAATAACATTATACCCTTGTTCATGCAATAATAAAGCTGCCATTGTACTATCAATACCTCCACTCATTGCCATTAAAACTCTTCCTTTACTCATTGTAATTTATTATTGTATCACTAACTCCTTCTTCAGTAAAATATTCCCAAATACCTGATCTATCATCAGCAAAATAAGATCCATTACAATACACTTTCCCACTAGGGAAATAATGTATTACCTTCCCTTCCCTAACACCCTGATTAATTAAGGTTTCCATTTTAGTTCTACCCTTAATAAAATATTGAATCCAAGAACCATTTTCCACTCCTTGAGTCCAATTCTTAATTTCATATAATTCACCTGTATAGTAATACGTTTTTGTTACCCCATTTAATTTCCCTTTTTGATACTGCTCACTCATCATTAGCACGCTATCAACACTGAAATAATGCCAAGTACTATCCTTTAGTTCATTCACATAAAGCCCTGCTGCTTTAAGATTTCCATTTTTATAGAAAATATGAGTTGCTGCTGCCTCACCTGAATGAAAAAATTCTTTTTCAGCTTGCAACTCACCAGAATCATAATAATACATGAAAATTCCTTCAGGATTATTATTCTTAAATTGTCCTTTGTAACGCAAGTTACCATTGTCAAAAGTTTTTTTCCAAACACCTTGTTTTAAACCATTTAAATCAACTTTATTAACAGTTTGAGTGAAACCTAAGAAAGGAATAAACAATAAAAATAAAAATACTTTATTCATGGGATTATTTTTTGCAAATATAGGGTAAAAAGAGATGATTACTTCTTTACTGAATTCATTAATTCATCTAGCCCCTCAACAAAGAATCTCCAACTAAATCTTTTCTTCTCTAACCTAGTATTATCAGAAAACTCTTCTTCTTTATTGTTTGTGTAAAAATTAATTATTGCATCAGCAATTTCAGTAGGATTTTGAGAAGTGACATAACCCACCTTATTATTGGGAACAATTTCAGCCAAACCACCCACATCAGTTACCAACATTGGCCTATTAAAAGAATAAGCAATTTGAGTAACACCACTTTGGGTTGCCGAACGATAGGTTTGTGTAATCATATCAGCAGCACAAAAATAATCTTTGACTTTATCAGCAGGGATAAAATCACTTTTCATAATAATGTTTTTTGCGATTCCTAAATCAGCAATCATATCAGTATACTCAATTTTATCATCATAAAATTCACCTGCAATAATTAGTTTTATTTCTAAGTCAATTATACGATTATCTGACATTGCTTGCAACATTAAATCCAAACCCTTATACTTACGCACAAAACCAAAAAACAACAAGTGTTTATCCTTAGGCTTTAGCCCTAAGTTTTCTATCGCTTTTTCTTTAGGAATTGTATTTCCAAACACATCATAACTAGGATGTGGAATAAATTTTTTAAAAGTAGAATCTGTAAACATTGAGAGGTCGTCCAACACAGATCGTGAGAGTGACAAAAAGGCATCACAACTTTTTACAAAATAGCGAGTAAACAAAGTATCTCCAATTCTTTTCTCGTGAGGAATAACATTATCTGTTATAGCAATAATTTTTATTCTCTTATTAAGTAAACGAGCAATGGAACCCAAACATGGCGCCATAAAAGGCAACCAATATCTTATAATAACATAATCGGGTTGCTCCTTATTTATTTTACTAGCAACAGACACCCAGTTAAATGGATTAACTGAATTGATAAGTGTTTTTATTTTAAAGTTTTTTGGCGCTTCTCCGCTTTCGTATTGTGTAGTTCCTGGAAATAGAAAACTTGGATATTGAAGTGTGAAAGAATAGAGAGTAACCTGATCTCCTCTATTATGATATTCTTGTGCTAAAGCATTGTTAAAATTGGCTATACCACCCCTAAAAGGAAAAGCAGGGCCAATAATAATTACTTTTTTATTAATCAAAATTTAAACTTCTATTTCTACTTGATAGTTGTTTCTATCATAAGCATTTCTAGATACCATTTCAGCAATAAAACCAGCTAAAAATAATTGCACTCCAATAATCATAGCAGTAAGTGCAATATAAAATCCTGACATTTCAGCAATATTTTTTGCAGGAATAGCAGCAAACATAGCATACAATTTAGAGCCAGTAATATAAGTAAATACTCCAAAACCAAGCATGAACATTAAGCTACCCAATACCCCAAAAAAGTGCATAGGTTTTTTGCCAAAACGAGAAACAAAAGTAATGGTTAGTAAATCCAAAAAACCATTTACAAAACGTTCCAAGCCAAATTTGGTAACACCATATTTACGACTTTGATGTTCCACTACTTGTTCCGTGATATTTGCAAAACCTGCCCACTTAGCCAATACAGGAATATATCTGTGCATTTCACCATGTACCTCAACCGATTTCACAACCGTATTTTTATAGGATTTAAGTCCGCAATTAAAATCATGCAAATAAATACCTGATGCTTTACGAGCAGCCCAATTGAACAGTTTTGTAGGAATTGTTTTACTTAAAGGATCATAGCGTTTTGCTTTCCAACCCGAAACCAAATCATACCCCTTTACTACAATTTTGTTATACAATGCTGGGATTTCTTCTGGGCTATCCTGCAAGTCAGCATCCATAGTAATTACTACATCACCCTCTGCTTTTGCAAAACCGACATTAAGTGCAGCCGACTTACCGTAATTTCTTCTGAATTTAATTCCTTTAATATTTGAATTTTCAGCTGAAATTTTTTCAACCACTTCCCATGATTTATCTTTACTACCATCATCAATTAAGAGCACTTCAT
The DNA here is from genome assembly GCA_018645865.1 of Flavobacteriales bacterium. GTDB lineage: Bacteria > Bacteroidota > Bacteroidia > Flavobacteriales > BACL11 > UWMA-0277. The sequence goes on along the minus strand of JABGVU010000048.1, from coordinate 883 downwards.
AACTATAGTTATTCTTTTGCATTACTCTATCAATCCAAGCACACAATTCTTGCAAAGATTCTTCTTCATTAAATAAAGGGACTACTACACTAATATTCATAAACTATTCGATTAAAGTTGGATCTTCATTTTTAACAAAAATAGAAATAATTAAAGAATAAAGAAACCCCATAAAAGTACCTCCTAACATTCCAATTATCATCATCCAATGTGGTTGCATAAACTTACCAGTCATTTGTAAAGCCATATCCAATTCTTCATCCGAAATTTCAGGATTTGATTCCAACATAGCTTGCTCAGTAATTCTCATTACTTCACTTAAAGCGTTAGGATCAAGATAGGATATATATATAAATTGATAAAAAGCCAAGATAATAGAAGAGAAAAAAGCAACAGTGGTTCCTAATTTTAAAGATTCAGCATAAGAGATAAAACCATTATTATTAATGTCACGATACTGAATAATAGCATAAGCAATAAATACAATAATGATACCATTATTTAATAGCGCAGGAATGATTGATTGTTTATCATCAGCACCTACTGACCACATAATAACCGCAATAGCAACCAAAACTAAACCCAATACAGCACCATAATTCATTGCAAACTTCTTTGTATCCATCTTATTTTTTTTAAAATTAATCCTGGCAAATATAAACAAAAATAGAATTCAGAAAATGTTTTGTAAAAAGTAAGATTATGTTAGTTTTGCAACTTAAGGGTAAGTCTTGTACGACCAGCTCCCTATGAACTCCCCCAGGGCAGGAATGCAGCAAGGGTAATAGGTTGTAGCGGTGCGATATAAGTAGCTTACCCTTATTTATTTTTAAGAAATCCTACTCCAACCCAAACGTTCCCTAGCATAAGGACGATAAGCACG
>JABGVU010000083.1 GCA_018645865.1 Flavobacteriales bacterium | reverse complement strand
TTGGCTTTTGGGGTAAATGATATTGATGGAACAATTGATGATACTACTAAAATTTACTCTATGGCAGGCGTTGAGGACCAAAACCCAACAATGAGTACTGAGGAAATTGTAGCTTTAATTAAAGCAGTTGGCCGCACCCCAATAGAAAGAGATACTGTTTACAATACAATTAAAGAGTATTAAATCTTAAAGCTGTTGATGATTTGCATATTTACGCCATTTTTCAATTAGCAGCTGCATATCCTCTGCTAAGTCAGAATCAAATAAAACTTCCTTATTAGTTGTAGGATGTGCAAATCCTAAGGATTTTGCATGCAAAGCTTGTCTATCACAGATTTTAAAACAATTATGTACAAACTGTTTATATTTTGTAAATGTAGTTCCTTTTAAGATTTGATTACCTCCATACTCTTCATCATTAAAAAGAGGATGTCCAATAAATTTAAAATGGGCTCTAATTTGATGTGTTCTACCTGTTTCTAGTTTACATTCAATTAAAGTTGTGTACCCAAAACGCTCAAGCACTTTATAGTGAGAAACTGCATATTTTCCATATTCTCCATCAGGAAAAACATCCATTATTCTTCTGTTTTTTAAACTTCTACCAATATGCCCAGTAATAGTTCCTGCCTCCTGCTTTACATCACCCCAAACTAATGCAATGTATTTTCTATTTAAATCTCTATCCTCAAATTTTTTTGCCAAAGTAGTCATACTTCTTTCAGTTTTGGCAATTACTAAAATTCCAGAAGTATTTTTATCAATTCTATGCACTAATCCGGGCCTATCCTCTTCTCCCATATTAGGCAAATTCTGGAAATGAAAAGCTAAAGCATTTACTAAAGTTCCATCATAATTTCCAAATCCTGGATGAACAACCATACCAGCTTCCTTATTGACAATTAACAAGTCATCATCCTCATACATAATCTTGATTGTAATATCTTGTGGTAATAATTCATTCTCTTCCTGAGGAAAATCATACACTACCGTCACCACATCATTGCCTTTTACTTTATAGTTGGACTTCACCACCAAATCATTAACTCTTACATTACCTGCTTTTACAGCTTGTTGAATCTTTGATCGAGTTGAAAACTCAACAAAATTTTGTAAATATCTATCCACTCTTAAGGGATTTTGTCCTTTATCAGCAACAAATTTATAGTGTTCAAACTCTTTAGCATCTCCCATTTTATTCAATGATAAATTTTTGAAAATTCCTACTTTTATTATTCTTAACTTCTAAAACATACATTCCTGGTGATAAATCAGTAATATTTAGTTTGTAGTCAGTAGTAGAAACAAGACTCTGTTTCACTAGTTTACCTTGCAGATTATAAATTGAAATTATATTATCCATTGTACCTAAAATAATATTTAGTTCCTGCTTTGCAGGATTAGGATAAAGCTTAAAATTATCCATTTTAATTTCATCATGTGTTAAGATAATTTCATCCATACTAACTATAGGGCGAATCATCCAAGAACCTGGATAAGATGAATTAGTCCATCCTGAACCAATATTATAAAACATAAATTGATTAGTTGATTTATTTCTATCCAAACCAATATTTAATAAATCATTAGTAGTTTGCTCCCAACCTACATAAAAAGTACCAATCATTTGAAAGATAGAATCCAAGTAATAATAATGAAATTTCCCATTCTCAGTATGATTAGGATAAACTTTTTGCTGATGTAAAATTGAACCTGGCTGCCCACCATTATTTTCCCAAACTGTAAGGAAAAATGGAATGTGATTTACTGAATCCAACATTTGAGGAAAATACATTTGTATAGCCCTCAAAGTATCAGGACGATTTAATTTAAATTGATACGCTATCTTTGCTCCGCTTATATTAATTCCGTAGGCTGATTCAGCAACCCCATCATCATAAGCAAAACTTGAATTAAACTCCTGAAGATAATAAAGTGTGTCATTCCATTTATTATCATTCAATCCTGTACCAATAATGTGTTGCACTGTAAACGTAACACTGTCAGGAAAGAGAGAAGTAAAAATTGAGGAGTTTATAGTTGGAGACAGATTATAATTTCCAATAGAATCATAATCTAATACATCATGACCTAATGAGATTCCATTTGGGAAATGAGCAATAAGATTATTGTTTTCGTATACATTATATTCATAAAACACAGTGTTATCAGCACCATTATTCCTTAAAAAAATAGCAGCTGTATCACTCATTTCAGTTAACTCATTATTCTTAAAATGTGTCCAAGGCATTTGTTCATATCTTTCCAGGAATGAAGGAGCAGCATATACAAAAGCAACATCATTTAGTTCTATCGTATCGTTTGGATTTAAAAACTCATTTACTTTTACATAATCAATATGCCAATGGTCAAAATTACCAGAAATTGTAGCATAATTCCTAAATCTGAATTGAAAAGCATTGTGCAGAAATTTTGGATTATTTATTATCTGAATTACTTTATCAAATTCTTGCATTGATTGTCCAAAAGAAAACCAAATTTGTTCCCATACTAATGTATTGCTAAAAAACTCAAGAACTAAAGAATCATTAAGCTGTGGAGAATCTCCTACTCCTTTACCCTGAAAATAGAACATCAAATAAGCAGAATCAACAGCTGATAAATCAATTTTCTTTGACAAGAGAGTATCAGAAGGAACTGAAGGGTTAGTTTGAAAAAAATTTCTAGCAAAACCATTTTCATCTAAACCATCAAAAGTAGCTACACCAAGAGTAATTGGATTAATAGGGTAAGTTCGATTTATGAAAACACTACTTTTCTCCCATAAAACAATGTTAACTGAATTAGAGTCATTAGAAAAGTCATCAAAAAAAGGTAGAGATAAAGCAATCTTATTCTTGTTCAATAATAGCTCTTCTTTATTTAAAATAGGATTGCTAACTAAAGTAGATAAAATCTCCTGGCTATTTAATATAGAACTAAAAAATAGAAAAGCTATAAATAAATAAATTCTCATTATGGATTATTATTATTTCTGTTTTCAAAAAAAAGATCAATTACCGATCCAATACTCAAAGTATTATCTTCGTCTCCTATAGGGAATTGTTTGTATATTAGTGCTAAAGATGAATCCTTAACAGAAGATTCATAAATCTCAGAACCAATATTTAATGAAGTTGATTTTAATATAATATTAGCCTCCATTCTATTAAGCCCAATTAAATTAGGTACAATTACACTCTGTTTACTTAATCCTTTTCCAACAACTAAATCAATAATTGTTCCAAAATATAACTCTTGTCCTATTTCAATTTTTATACCATTTATCTTATAATCTAATACTTTATTAGTTGCAATATCATCTCGATATTCCAATTTACCTACTTCTAAACCTCTTTTTTTCAATGTCCTAATAGCTTGACGTAATGACAAATCATAAATATCAGGAAATTCAACTGTTTTTGACTGTAAAGAATTAATTATTAAATAAATTTTTCTATTTCGTTTTACATTAGTTAAGGGGTATGGGTCTTGCTTAATGACAATTCCTTTTTCTTTATTTTTATCAAAAATAGAATCAATAATTACATAGCGAATATCATTTGCTTCAACCATAGAATCCAATGCTGAAATTGGCAAATTATTAAAATCAGGAACCTGTATATATTTATTATGTAGCGTATAATAATCCAAATATTTTAACCAACCAATAAACAACAACACTAAAGTAATTAGGGCAAGTAAAGTATGTTTGTAAAAACTTTTATCTTTAAGAAAAGCTAGCATCTAAATCTTGTATTTCATATTGAATAACGAATTACAAATATAAAAATTATGCAAGCAAAGGAGTTTGATAAACAATAAATATTTTGTTCTTTTGTTTAGAATATATAAGATGAAAAATATTGCAATTTTAACGGGTGGCGATTCTGCCGAATATGATATTTCTATCCTAAGTGCTCATACTGTATTACAACATTTAAATCCTGTATTATTTAAGGGCTATATTATTCATCTTAAAAATGATAAATTCACTGTCCTTATCAATGAAATAAAAATTGATGTTGACAAAAACAATTTTACTTTTGAAGAAGAAAATAAACGCATTTCTTTTGATGCTATTTTCATCGCTCTTCATGGAAGTCCTGCTGAAAACGGATTGATTCAGCCTTATTTTGACAATTTAAATATCCCTTACACTTCCTGCAATGCTAAAGTTTCAGCTTTAACTTTTAGCAAATTTGAATGCAATAATAAACTAAAAGAATTAGGGTTTAGTTGTGCTACCTCATTTTTATATAAAAAGGGAAACAACATTGTTGAAGAAGAAATTATTAGTCGTGTTAAGTTACCCTGTTTTGTAAAGCCGAATGGAGCAGGATCAAGTTTTGGTGTTTCAAAAGTAACGAAAAAGGAAGATTTAACAAAAGCAATTAATACTGCTCTAAAACATGATAACAAGGTACTCATTGAGGAATTTATTGATGGAATTGAAATAAGCTGTGGTGTTTATACTAATAGAAATAATATCCAAGCGCTACCTATAACTGAAATAGTAACTGAAAATGAATTCTTTGATTATCAAGCTAAATATGAAGGGGAGTCCCAAGAAATAACCCCTGCCAGAATTAACAAAAAACTAACTATTGAAGTACAAAAACTAACAACTGACATCTACAAAGCAATAGAATTAAGTGGGATTTGTCGTATTGACTATATAATTATGAACGAAAAACCATACATTATTGAAATCAATACTATTCCAGGATTAACAGAAGACAGTATAATCCCACTACAAGTAAAAGCTGCTAATTTAAAACTTTCAGTAATTTTTGAAAGTTGCCTAGCTGACACTAAATAATAAGTAATATATTAGCGTCCTAATTTAGACTATACAATGAGCGACAGAACAAATGATGAAAAGCTAAGAATTCTTCAAGAAAGATTAGCCCAAATAAAACAAAAAAGCGAAACACCAGTTCCACCAAGATTTCAAAGTGAGGAAGTAATTGAAATTCCTATCAAGGAAAGAGAATCTTTAAATTTAGCCTGGGTCAAAAAAATCTTAATAGTTGGATCAGTAGCTTTTGGTATTTTTTATGGATATAACAATATTGATTTCAATTTATTAGCTCCAAACTTTTCAGAAGATCAAACCGAAGAAGAATTAGAACCTACTAAATTAGAATATAAGTTCAATTTAGAAGGAAGAAATATTGCTATAATTTCTACCTCCTCTATTACTGATGAAGGTTCAGCAAAAGCTATGGTGAACGATTTAAAAATAAAAGGATTTAAATGCGACTACATTTATTTACCTGAAAACTCAAACCTTGATGAAGTGTATCAAGTATTTATTGGCCCCTATGAAAATGAAAAGGAAACTAATCAATGGGCTAAAAACCTAGAAACAGAATTCAATATTATTACTTTATAATTTACTATAGATTACAAGATAAAAAACCCACTCAATGAGCAGGTTTTTTATTATCTAAATATTACATTTTACTTAGCGTAACTTATCGCTCTTGTTTCTCTTATCACAGTTACTTTTACTTGCCCTGGATACGTCATTTCATTTTCTATTTTATCAGAGATTTGAAAAGCTAACTCTGATGCTTTTTCATCAGTAATTTTCTCACTTTCTACTACAATTCTAAGTTCTCTACCTGCTTGAATAGCGTAAGATTTAAGCACCCCAGGATATCCTAAAGCTGTTTCTTCCAATTCCTTAATTCTTTTAATATATTGATCAGTCATAGCTCTTCTTGCTCCTGGTCTTGCTCCTGAAACTCCATCACATATCTGAATTAATGGAGAAATTAATGAAGTCATCTCTACCTCATCATGGTGAGCTCCAATAGCATTACAAACTTCTGGCTTTTCACCATATTTCTCTGCAAGCTTCATGCCAATAATAGCATGTGGTGTTTCTGCATCATCTGCTGAGACTTTACCTATATCATGTAATAACCCTGCTCTTTTCGCATATTTAGTATTCAAGCCAAGTTCAGCAGCCATAGTTGCGCACATATTAGCAGTTTCACGAGAATGCTGCAACAAATTCTGACCATAAGAAGAACGGTAACGCATTCTACCGACCATCTTAATAAGCTCAGGATTTAGGCCATGAATTCCTAAATCAATAGTTGTTTTTTTACCAATTTGAATAATCTCATCTTCAATCTCTTTCTCCGTTTTCTTCACTACTTCTTCAATTCTTGCAGGATGTATTCTACCATCAGTAACTAGTTTATGCAATGACAAACGAGCCACCTCTCTCCTTACTGAATCAAAACAAGAAAGTATAATTGCTCCAGGCGTATCATCCACTACAATATCAACTCCTGTTGCCGCCTCAATAGCTCTAATATTTCTCCCTTCTCTACCAATAATTCTACCTTTTACAGCATCATTATCAATATTGAAAACTGATACTGAATTTTCAACAGATTCCTCAGTTGCTATTCTTTGGATAGTTTGAATAATAATCTTTTTTGCCTCTTGTTTTGCAGTAAGTTTTGCTTCTTCAATTGTATTATTTATAATAGATAAAGCTTCAGTTTTCGCCTCATCTTTTAAGGTTTCTACCAATTGTTTTTTAGCCTCATCAGCTGAAAGGCTTGAAATTTGTTCTAATTGTTCAACTTGTAATTTATGTGATTTATCAAGCTCAGTTTGTTTTTTATCTAAGACTGACCTTTGTTGATCAATTGTTGCTCTATCTTTTTTAAACTCAGCATCCTTTTTGTTTACCTCAGCCAATTTTTGGTTAAGCGTATTTTCTTTTTGTTTTATCCTTTGGGCAACATTATTAATATCATTATTCTTTTTAATGATAACCTTTTCATGATCAGATTTTAACTCAATAAACCTCTCCTTAGCCTGTAAAATTTTCTCTTTCTTTATTTGCTCAGCATTTTTTTGTGCTTCTTCAATTATTAATTTTGCTTTGCCATTGTTTTTGCTATTTACAAGAAAGAAAGAAATTCCACTTCCAAGTAAGACTCCTAATACTGCTATTATAATTTCTATCATTTTCTATTATTTATTAATTAAAAATCCCGTACTAAAAACTGAAAAACTCCATTCAAACATGGATAGGGTTGCTAACATATTGCAAACTTCCACTGTCTCAAACTGAGAACCCTCTCGGGTTGAGGCCTGTTTTTAACACATTAAGTCAATCCCCAATACTTTAAGTGTTGAGTTTAACAATAATATTAATACGGGATTAAATTTATTTTATTTAAAAGAACTATTTATATATTACTAGATAGTAAGGTTTCAATCTTAGTTAATTTCTCGCTCAAACCATTATCATCAACTATCTTTTTATTACTTACAGATTCAAACTTTGAAGCATATTCAATAAGGCACATAGCAAGTAAATCTTGTTTATCCTTAATTGCGTAATTTTCTTCATAAAACTTTAGTCGCTCTTCAATTTTCTTAACAGAATTTCTAATGAACTCTTCTGACTTCCGCTCAATTTTCATTGGATAGATACGATTTGCTATATGTAATTTTATCGATAACTTATCCACTGTGCTTGATTCTATTTATTTAATAATGCAATACATTTATCAATCTCCCGTACATACTCATTTATCTTTAGTCTAGTTTCCTTCACTTCTTGCTTTGAAGCGTCAACTGATTTTGAGATATTCATGAGCTTTACCTTTTCCTGTAAATTTAAAATTTCTATTTCTTTTAACTTTAAACTTGCAACAAAATCATCATTTTCTTGTTGTAATATCAACTTTTCTTGCTTAACTTGCTGATACTTAGCAATCAGCTTTCCAAGCTTAACTTCTATTTTGTTTACAATATTCTTCACTTGAAAATAATTGTTACAAACTTAGGGATTTTAAATATACTTTGAGTGTAATTTTGATGTTATATTTACCGAACTTTTTAATTTTACGTCAAATCCATCTATCAATGAAATTAATTTCATCCTTATTACTGATAATCATACTATTACCCAATACTTTATTAAAAGCTCAAGATTACCAATCTCCTGTTGATTTTAGAATGTTACTTTCAGGTACTTTTGGGGAACTAAGGGATAATCATTTTCATGCAGGTATTGACATAAAAACGGAAGGGGTTGAAGGGCAAAAAGTATATTCTATTGCTGATGGATATATCTCAAGAATAAAAGTTTCTACTTGGGGTTACGGAAAAGCAATTTACATTACTCACCCTAAAACAGGACATACTTCAGTATATGCCCATTTGAAAAAATTCAGCACTAAAATTGACAGCATTGTAAAAAAGGAACACTACAAAAAAGAAAGTTTTGAAATTAATTTTTATCCAAATAAAGATGCTTTATCAGTAAGTAAGGGAGAGATTATTGCACTTTCAGGAAATAGTGGAGGAAGTACTGGAGCACACTTACATTTTGAAATAAGAAATACACAAACTGAACGACCAATAAACCCTTTGCAATTTGGCTTTAATATTGCAGACAACATTACTCCTACCTTAAAGAAATTAAAAATATATGCATTAGACACTACACTTATTGATGGATACAGAAAAAGTAAAATTATTACTATAAATAATAAAGACGATAAATACTCAATTAACGAAACACCTACTATAAATGGTGCTTTTGCTGTAGGAATTTTTACTTATGACAAGTTAAATGATAGCCATAACAAAAACGGAGTATATAGCATAAAACTATGTGTAGACACTAACATCTGTTACCAATTTAAGGTTGACGAATTAGACTTTAGCACCACTAGGTATATTAATGCTCATGTGGATTATAAAGAAAAAAAAGAGAGTAAAAATAAATACCATAGATGTTACATATTACCCAATAACAAACTCACAAATTACAGCAACTTAATAAATGAGGGAATAATAAGTATTAAAGATACATTAACGCATTTAATTTCCTTAGAAGTAGCCGATATTTACGGCAATGTATCTGTATTGAATTTTAAAATTAGAGCAACCAATAACCCTTTACTAAATAGGTGCCCTATAACAAAAGATAGCATAAGTATCCCCTTTAGTTTTAACAAAGTAAATATCTTTAAAAAAGAGAATATTGAACTTAATATGGATGAATTCTCATTATATGAACCTTTAATGTTTCGCTATAATACTACCGATTCTGTTGCTGGTATATTTGGAGAAATTCATCAAGTTCATTTTAACTATATACCTGTACACAAAAAATACACGCTCTCAATTAAAGCTAATGTACCTGAAACCCTAAAAAGCAAAACTTATATAGCCACAACTGACATGAAGGGAAACTATTGGCATATAGGTGGGGTTTGGGAAAATGGTTTTCTAAAAACAAAAGTAGGGGAGTTTGGGAATTTCTGTATTGTAGCCGATACAATAAATCCTGAAATTAAAGGAGTAAATATATTCCCAGGGAAAGTATTTAATACCCAAACCACAATTAAGTTAACAATAAAAGATAAGCATTGCGGTATAAAATCCTACAGAGGAGAAATTGATGGCAAATGGATACTTATGGATTATGATTACAAGCGTAATCTATTGCGATTTGATATTAAAAACACCATCAGCAAGGGAAAGCATATTTTTACTTTAAAGGTAATTGATAATGTAGGAAACGCAAAAGATTATAAAGCTGAATTTACTTATTAGCGGTTAGTAAATAAGAAACAGGGATTTAAACCCAAATCAATTTTCATTATTAAAAAAGGATGTAAAGTAAGTAGTTAAATCATCTCTTACACCAACATATACTTTTAATTGATCTTGCTCTGTTCCTGTTGCATCAGCTGGATCAGTAAAACTATGATGTATTAATTGTTTAGCTTTAGAATATATTGGGCAAATCTCTTTTGCATTATCACAAACAGTAAACACATAATCAAAATCAATATGAGCATATTCATCAGCATGATTAGAAATATTATTGGAAATATCTATTCCTATTTCGGCCATTGCCTTTATGGCAAATGGATTTACTATTTCGGGTTTTGTTCCTGCACTATAAACTTGTATTTTAGGAAAAACATTACTAATCAAGCCTTCTGCCATTTGTGAACGACAGGAGTTTCCTGTACATAAAATAAGTATTTTTTTCATTTTAGTTATATGTTAATCTATTACTTTAATTATTAGCCAATACAAACTATATATTATTTTCTATATACATAGTAATATCAACCCTACTCCTAACAGAATTAACAATACTATTCTAGATTTCCAAATAAATTGAAATAAGTGGAAACGCCAGAAGAAACGCCAAACAATTATATTAAATCCTTGTAATGTGTCAGAAAATTCAGGAGTAATAATTGTATCTAATTTAGTTTGACAAAAATAATCTAGCCCTTCCATCTGCTTATTAATTCTTTCCCCATACCTATCCCCTACAAACCTTCTCTCAACATTAGTAAATGGGATGACTTTTTCTGCTAACCCCTTCTTAGATAGTTCATTATAACCACAAGAGGAAAAACCTCTGAAGCTGTCAAACTGATCTTTGCAAATCACTTGTATACAAGATTCAGGGAAGTAGTATTTATTAGCCCATAACCCAGTCCAGCCCGTTTTTAGATCGTCTATATAATCAAACATTCTCTTAGAAATTAAAAATGCGTCAGATTCAATATGGACGATTTTCTCATAATTATATTCTTCAGCTATATCTAGAGATGCGCAAAAGCTTCTCCACCATCCCTCATTATTTGCAGAGTTATGATACCAGTTTAATCCTTTTCTATTATTAAATGAATATATATTAATTTTATTTACTTCTTGAAAATTAACTAATTGATCTTCTTTTATAATATACACTGCATCATCAGTAATCAACTCTAGATCAGAACAGTCATCAATTAAATACATGTGCTTATCATTCGTGAATGGGTGGTGATTGTAATAATCAATCCATTTTTTGTACCTTCTTTGATACAATTCTTTCGTATCAAAGTAGGATGTGCAAAAAATAAGTGTCTTCAATGTTTATGTAATTTTAATGAGCTTTCTTTTCATAAATTAATAACCCAATAAAAAATAAGTTAATAAACAGAATAATTAACAGCTCTGGAGCAGAATGATTAGGCATTTTAAAATACAAATACGGTTCAATACAAGAAACCATAATCAACACTAATATAAATGTACTATTTAAAGACAAATAAATCTTATGTGATTTATTATATATCTGTCTGATTAAAATTGAAAAAACTAGAAATAATACTCCAATTTCTTGTGTAAATAACAACGGAATACATGCAATATCATTACTAATCTTTAGGTCAGAGGTAGGAAGTTCAGGAGCAACAATGAAAATTAGGCCAACCATAGAATAAAATAGAGGAATTAATAATGCTGAGAGAAAGAAATGATAGTATGATTTATTCATGAGTATCTTTTATTTAATAAACAATATATTTAATTTTGTTCAGAGTAGATATTTTTGTTATGCAAATTTATAAATTTATGTTCTCCTATATATGAAATTTGTCACAAGATACTATTCGTTATATTTACTGTAGGATAGTTTGCTAATTTAGTATAAAACTATAAAGAACCATTATATTATTAAAGTAGATTATAATAACTATTAAGTTTTAGAGTTAATTATCCTACATAATTCTATTTTTGCAATCTATGAACAAAGGATTACTATTTATATTATTTCTATTATTTTCCATTTTAGGATATAGCCAAACTATTAGTGGACTTATTACTGATGAAGAAGATAATATTTTACCTGCTGTTAATATTAGTGTCTTAGGGAAAAATATTGGCGTTATATCTGAAACTGATGGCCTATATAGTTTAACCATTCCTGCTAACCGATCAGTAGTTATTGGCTATAGTTTTATTGGTTATCATATTGAAAAAATAAGAATTCCAATGTTGAAAAAGGGACAAACTTATACCCTTAATATTCAACTTAAATCTGTATCAATACTATTAGGTGATGTTATTGTAACCGACCAAAAAAGCAGGAAAGAAAGTTTTAGCCGCATCAAACCTAAACATGTAAGTGTATTACCAGGAAATAGTGGTGGAATTGAAGCTATACTAAAAACTTTACCAGGAGTAAGTTCAGCAAATGAGCTTAGTTCACAATACTCTGTAAGAGGTGGGAATTTTGATGAAAACCTTGTGTATGTAAACGGAATTGAAGTTTACCGTCCATTCTTAGTTCGTTCAGGGCAACAAGAAGGATTAAGCTTTGTGAATACAGATATGGTAGGGAGCATCCTCTTCTCAGCAGGTGGTTTTGCTGCCAAGTATGGAGATAAAATGTCATCAGTATTGGATATTACTTATAAGCGACCAAAAGAAACAGCAGCTAGCTTACAACTAAGCATGTTAGGCGGTTCAGGATATATAGAAGGTGCAAATGGAAGACTCTCCTACTTGATAGGTGCAAGACATAAAACCAGTAAGTATCTTTTTAATGCTATGGATACAAAGGCCGATTATACGCCCAAATTTTCTGATCTGCAAGCTTTTATTAACTATGAATTAAATACGAATTGGCAAATTAGTTTTCTAGGGAACATTAGCAAGAACGAATATACTATGGTTCCTAAGAATAGAGATACTGACTTTGGAACTATCAATGAAGCATTGAAGCTTAGAATCTATTTTGAAGGACAAGAAGTAGACAAATACGAAACCTACTTTGGCGCTTTAAGTACAACTTACCAACCTAGTATTGAACTGAACTTACAATTTACCACCTCAGCATTTCAAACCTTTGAACAAGAAAGTTTTGACATCCTTGGGGAATACTGGCTCTATCAATTGGAAAATAATTTAGATTCGGATGAATTTGGTGATGTTGCTTTTGACAGAGGAGTTGGAAAATACATCAACCATGCAAGGAATAGCTTGAGTGCCCGTGTACTTAACTTTTTACACAGAGGAAATTATAACAAAAATGCCATGAAAGTGGATTGGGGCTTTAGAATACAAAAGGAAGAAATAGAAGATAAAATTTCAGAATGGAATTTGATTGATTCTGCATTTTTCAATTTCCCACATCCTAATGATTCAATTGGACTTCCCTCCAACCCTAACCAACAGATTGTAATGAGTAAACTTCTGAAAACTCAAATCAATTTATCTTCCTACAGAAATTCAGGATACATGCAAGTATCCAAAGACATTGGAAATCTTACCTTAAATGCAGGAACTAGAGGAGGCTATTGGACATACAATGAAGAGCTTTTACTAAGTCCAAGAACATCCTTATCCTATGCGCCAATTTGGGAAAAGGATGTTGTGTTCCGTGCTGCAACAGGTATTTACTATCAATCGCCTTTCTACAGAGAATTGCGTACTCCAGAGGGAACACTTAACCACAATATAAAAGCACAAAAATCTACTCATTATGTATTGGGGACTGATTACCTTTTTTACAAATGGGGGCGACCATTCAAATGGATAACGGAAGTATATTACAAGAATTTAGAAAACCTAATTCCTTATAAAGTGGATAATGTACATATACAATACCTAGCTAATGATTTGTCGAACGGTTACGCAACAGGGATTGATATTAAGTTAAATGGAGAGTTTGTACCTGGAGTAGAAAGCTGGGCAAGTTTATCCGTAATGAAAACAGCTGAAGACATAGTTGGAGACACTAAAATAGATGCAAACGGAAATACAGTTGAAGCTGGCTACATTGCTAGACCAACCGACCAAAGAGTAAACTTTTCCATGTTTTTTCAGGACTATATACCCGGAAAACCAAAATACAAAATGCACTTGAATTTAATATATGGTACAGGCTTGCCTTTTGGCCCTCCTAATGGAGAGAAACACCAAGATATACTAAGAATTCCTAATTACAGAAGAGTAGATATTGGTTTTTCGGCAGTACTAAAAGCAGCTGATAAAAAGAGTAAACTTGAATGGTTAAATACTTTTAATAGCGTCTGGTTAAGTGCAGAGGTTTTTAACTTATTGGACATTAATAATACAATTTCTTACCTTTGGGTAGCTGATGTTAGCGGGCGTGAATATGCAGTACCCAATTACCTTACGGCAAGACAACTTAATGCTAAGTTGATTTTTACTTTTTAGTAAATTAAAACCTGCTTCTTATTCTTGAAAGCAAAGTAAATCAAGAGAATAAATAACAAAGTTTTTCAAGAAGTAATTAAAAAACTGAGCATTTTGCTCGGCTTTATAATGTAAACAACTAGTATTTAGCTTATTTCATTAACTTCTCACCTAATGAGTTATTGTATATTTCTTTGTATTCAGTAGTCATACCAAACTCAGTATCATCAACTACTACTTTTCCTTGGGTAACATGTCCTAACAACATGATTGGAGTTTTACTTCCTTTCAAAGCATCTAAAAAGGCATCTTCTCCAGTTTCAGTAACAGATACAACTACTCTTGATGGCGCTTCACCAAACAAGAAAGCATCATTTCTAACTTCCGAACTACTTACAATTTCGAATCCTAAGTTATTAGTGAATGAACTTTCCAATAAAGTCATAAACAAACCGCCATCAGCAACATCATGTGCCGATTCTATTGTTCCCTTACGGATAAGGCTAGAAATTGTTTGTTGCATATTGTACTCAACATCTAAATCAAACTCAGGCGCTGATGATTCTTTAACACCATGGTAAGAAGCTAAATATTCTGATGAAGAAATATCATTTTTACTTTCTCCTATTAAGTAAATCAAATCTGACTTTCCTTTAAAGTCTAAAGAAGTAATGTATTTTTTATCTTCTACAATTCCTAACATTCCAATAGTTGGAGTTGGGAAAACAGGAGTTTCAACTCCATCAATTACTGACTGGTTATAGAAACTTACATTTCCACCAGTTACTGGCGTACCAAACTTAATACAAGCTTTACTCATTCCTTTGATAGCACCAACAAACTGCCAGTACACTTCAGGATTATAAGGATTACCAAAGTTTAAACAATTCGTAATTGCTGATGGGACACCCCCTGAACATACAATATTACGAGCTGCCTCAGCAACTGCCATTGCACAACCTTCTTCAGGATTTGCATTTACCATACGCGCATTACAATCAACTGTCATAGCCAATGCTTTTTCCGTACCTTTTAAGTTTACTATTGCTGCATCAGTTGGTCCGTTAGTACTCATGTTTACTGTACCTACCATAGAATCGTACTGCTCGTAAACCCATCTTTTTGATGCTATATTTTCGTGCCCTGCTAAGTATTTTGCAACCTCAACTAAGTTAGTTGGCTCTGCTATACTATCAATATTGAATTTTTTCCATTCTTCAAAGTAAGCTGGTTCGCTCCACTCTCTGTGGTAAACTGGCGCTCCACCTCCTAACACTAAATCATCACAAGGCACATCACCAACTAACTCTCCATGCATGTAGTATTTTACTCTTTCTCCTTCAGTAACTATACCAATTTCTTCACAAGATAAATCCCATTTATCAAAAATAGTATTTACAATATCCTCCTTTCCTTTTTCTACTACAACCAACATTCTTTCTTGCGATTCAGAACGTAAAATTTCCCAATCTTTCATATCCGCTTGGCGAGTAGGCACTTTGTCCAACCATAATTCCATACCATGCTTTCCTGCTGCCGACATTTCGTTTGAAGAACAAGTAATTCCTGCCGCACCCATATCCTGCATTCCAACCACTGCATCCGTCTTAGCTAATTCCAAAGTAGCTTCTAACAATAATTTTTCCTGGAAAGGATCTCCAACTTGAACAGCTGGTAAATCCTGAATTGAATCTTCTGATATATCTTTAGATGCAAATGAAGCACCATGAATTCCGTCTTTCCCTGTACGAGAACCAACAATAAATACTGGATTTCCAACCCCTGATGAAGTAGCAGAAATCATATCTCCCTTCTTCATTATACCTGCTGAAAATGCATTTACTAATGGGTTAGTATTGTAACAATCATCAAAGAAAACCTCTCCACCAACAATCGGGATTCCAAAAGCATTTCCGTAATCACCAATTCCTTTGGTTACTCCTTTTACTAACCACTTAGTACGGTCAAGTTCAATGTTACCAAACCTAAGTGAGTTTAACTGACCTACTGGGCGAGCACCCATCGTAAAGATATCTCGATTAATACCACCAACACCTGTTGCTGCACCTTGATAAGGTTCTAAAGCTGAAGGATGATTATGTGATTCTATTTTAAAACAACATGCCAGGCCATTACCAATATCAACTAACCCAGCATTTTCCTCTCCTGCTTCCACTAACATGTGAGATCCTTCTTTTGGTAATTTCTTAAGCCAAACGATTGAATTTTTATATGAACAGTGCTCTGACCACATTACGCCAAAAACACTCAGCTCACAAAAGTTAGGAGTTCTTCCTAAAATCTCAATAATTCTATCAAATTCCTCTGGAAGTAATCCCATTTCCTGAGCTTGTTCAAGGGTAGATAAAGTAAGTGTTGCCTGTGATGACATATTTTATATTTTAGGATGCAAAGATAGTTTTTAGAAATGAATTCTAAGCCTACAAATGCAAAATTCATTTTAGGTTTTCAATATTTTTTAAAACCTGTATTTAGTAAATTTTAGGATTGTAATATTCAGGATTCTTCCCTTTAATATTCTTGTATCTTTCTTGAATAAATAGCATATCTTTTTCAAAATCCCCACTAGGATTAAACTCACATATTATCCCTATTTCCTTTCTTTCATAATCCATTTTAAGTAATAGAATAGGTACATTTGCCTTTATTGCTATATGGTAAAAACCTGTCTTCCATTTATCCACCCTAGTACGGGTTCCTTCAGGTGCAATTCCTAAGTTCAATTGTCTACTGTTTTTAAACATTTCAACTACTTGCTCTACTACATTGTTTTTTGATTTTCGATAAACAGGTATTCCTCCATTCCATTTAATAAATATAGCCAAACCAGGTAAGAATAGTTCGCTCTTAATCAGGTATCTTGGCAGTACACCAATAATATAAGCATAACATCTACCCAACATAAAATCCCAATTAGAAGTATGTGGTGCCGACAAAACTAAGCATTTTATTGGGTATGTTTTAACACCAATAATTTTCCAACCATTTAATTTAAACATCAACTTTGACAATAATCGTTTCATGATATTTTTTTTACAAAGAAAAAACATTTTATCGTTATATCAGCAAAAATTGTAAGTTTGCATCACAAAAATAATTACTATGAAAGCAAAACAGATTGCACTTATACTTATTCCTTTAAATATTATACTCGCATACTTTGTGTACAACAGCATAAATAGTGAAGTAGAATTTCAGCAGGTAGCTAAAGTAAGAATAGCTGAAAATGTACAAAAACTAAAAGACTTAAGGCAAGTCCAAATTGCTTACAAAAAAGTAAACAATACCTACTCAAACAACTTTGAATCCTTAATTGATTTCTTAAAAAATGATTCTATGGCTATTGTTAAAGCAATAGGAGAAACGCCTGACACTTTAACTGACTCTCAAGCATTAAAACTTGGAATAATTAGCCGTGACACAGCTTATGTATTGACTAAAGAAACTGTGTTTAATGAAGCATACCTAACTAGTAGAAATAAAAAATTTCCTTTAGATTTATCAGTATTAACTAACGTGCCACATTCTAACGAAAATTATTCAATAGATGCTGGTATGATTGAAAAAGGTAAGGTATTGGTACAAGTATTTGAAATTTCGACAACTTATGGTGCTGTTTTCACAGGACTTGATGCTAAGAATAAAAGTTTTGAATTAGATAACTTATTAAAAGTAGGATCAATGGATGAAGCTTCTTTAAATGGAAACTGGGGAGAATAATCCTATTCATATACAAACAGAAAATTTTAATATTGGTTTAGCCGGCAGCTATCATCTGTCCATTCAATTAGGAATTTACCATTTTTCATATTGCTTATTAAACACTACTACTATTACTTACGATTATGTAAAAAAGTACTCCCTAAACTCCAGTGAAAATACAGCAACTGAAATTACTGAAATCATTAATAATGATACTATCCTAAAAGCTGAGTTTTCCTCACAATCAATAGCATTTGTTAACTTCCCTAGTACCTTAGTGCCTAATAATCTTTATAAAAAAGAGGAAGCTGAGATCCAATTAGCCTTTAATACCAAAGTTAATGGTACAGTATTAGCAGACAATATAGTTTCACAAAAGGCTCACCTTATTTATTCAGTACCAGAGAGTATTTTAACTATAGTAAGCAACTTCTTTCCTAAGGCAAAATACAAAGCACAGGAAAGCATACTTATTCAAGAGTACAGCCAGTTAAATACGGAAAAGAAAAACGCATACCTATATTTGAACGAACAAAAAGTCGGCATTACTATTTTTAATGGAGATAAACTAATATTTAATAACTCCTTTAAATACACTAGCAAAGAGGATTTATTATATTATGTTCTTTTCAGTTTTGAACAACTTAAGCTTTCCGCTGACAGTATTGACGTAACTGTATTTGGTACTATTGAAGATACTAATGAATCTTTTAGTTTAATGTACGAATACATTAGAAATATAAAGTTAGGAAAAAGACCTCATCAATTTACCTTTCCAGCTGAATTTAACACTTTAGCAGACCATAAATATTTCGGTTTATTTACTCAGATACTATGCGTATAATCTCAGGAACACATAAAGGAAGAAGATTAATGGCTCCTAGCACATTACCTGTACGCCCAACTACCGACAGAGCCAAAGAATCACTGTTTAATATTATTCAGAACAGGTATTACTTTGAAGAAAAAAACATGTTGGACTTGTATTCTGGAACAGGAAATATAGCATATGAATTTGCCTCAAGAGGTTGTGATAAAATATTAGCAGTCGACAATAATTATAATTGCATAAACTACATTGAAGAAACTGCCAATAACTTAGGCTTCAATATTACAACTATTAAGTCTGACTGTCTTAGATACCTTAAAAATTGTAAACAAGAATTCGATTTTATTTTTGCTGACCCACCTTATGATTATGATAGTTACCAAGAATTAAAAAACTTAATTTTTGACAATAAACTAGTAAAGAAAGGCGGACTACTTATTATTGAACATGATAAAGGAACCCAATTTGAGGGCGATAACCTTGAATTAAGAAAATACGGTACTTTACAGTTTAGCATTTTCTCGTTTTAAATATAAAGGTAATAAACTAAATACACCTCACCCCTTTAGTATTGGAAATAAGAAGTTTAAATCAAAATTTCATACGCTTAGCCTAAGCTAGTTTTTTTTACTACTTTTGAGTATGTCAAAAATCGCAATATTTCCTGGTTCTTTTGCTCCCTTTTCAGTTGGACATCAATCGATAGTGGACAGGGCTCTACCTTTATTCGATAAAATAATTATCGCTATTGGAATAAACTCAGAGAAGAGTCAATATTTTTCTATTGAAGAACGCTTGGAATGGATAACAGCTGTTTACGGAGAAAATCCTAAAATTGAAGTAAAACGATATGAGGGTTTAACAGTAGATTTCTGTAAAAAAGAAAAAGCAAAATATATCGTAAGAGGGCTTAGGGATTCACACGACTTTAAGTTTGAAAAGAACATTGCTCAAATGAATAAAGAACTTAATACTAGTGTTGAAACTATCTTTATCATAACCCCTCCTGAATTATCTCATATTTCATCATCCATTATTCGTGATATCATAAAAAATGGTGGTGATGTGAAGAAATTTGTACCAAAAGAAATTGACCTTTAAAATTATAAAAACATGAAACCAAAACAAATTTTAACTATTGTTCTAATAGTAGCAGCAGGAATCTATTTTGTAATGAACACTAATCCAAATCAAGTTACAATAACAGGAAAAATTAATAATCCTATCGGAGAATCTATAACTTTTAGTAATCAAGATACTGCTTATTCCACTATTGCAACTACAAACGGAACTTTTACTATTTCTTTCGATTTAGATTCAGCTACTTATTTAAGATTTGAACATGGCCCCGAAGGAACTCCTATGTATGTTTATCCAGGTGATAAAATAAAACTTACAATTGATACTGAACTTTTTGATGAAACTATTAAATACAAAGGAAGTTCATCTTCTTCTTATCTAGCAAAAAAATACCTTTTAGAAGAAGAAAATGATTTCTTTGGTAAAGTGTATTATATGAGTAGTGCTGAAGAATATAAATCGTATCTAGATAGCTATAAAAATTCTGTTAGTAACGAATTTAGCAACATCACTGATAGTACATTTATCAATAATGAGATTAATGGTATTGATAAAGATATTGAATACTTTATTGGAAGACAAGAGAAGTTAGCTGAGTACTCAAATGATATTAAGGCTCATCTTTGGGAAACAAGAGCTATTAATAGAGATTTTAATTTCTATGCTGCTCTTGACTCACTAAATTTATCAGATTTTCAATCAATGACAGAGCAATATGCTGAAGCCTATAAATCATCATTAAATAAAGTGAATGATATAGAATATAGAATTACTGTCAACAAGCAGGTAGCTGAGTCAAATATAAAATGGTTAGAAAGAAAGTTTTCCGTTGACAATATACCACAAGAAGGCGAAGCGGCTATTGATTTTACTTATCCTGACAAGGATGGAAATGAATTTTCGCTAACTAGTTTTAAAGAAAACTTAGTATATGTTGATGTATGGGCTACTTGGTGCGGACCCTGTAAGGCAGAGATCCCTTCTTTGCAAAAATTAGAAGCAGATTATCATGAAAAAAATATTACTTTTATAAGCGTTTCGGTTGATACTAATAAAGAAGCCTGGGAAAATATGGTCGCTGATAAAGAATTAGGAGGCATACAATTATGGGCTGATGGATGGGGTAAGATCACTAAAGATTATGCAATTTTTGGTATTCCAAGGTTTTTGCTTTTTGACACAGAGGGAAATGTAATTTCAACGAATGCACCAAGACCATCTTCTTCTGAAATAAGAGAAATATTAGAGGCTAATCTGTAGTTATTTATGAAAAAGATATTGCTACTCCTATCATCAAATTAATTATTTAATTTTAAATGAAGAGAATGGTTAGCAATGCAAAAAACTAACTAATTTCTCAACAACTTTTCCTCTGTGGCTTATTGCCCCTTTTTCTTTTTTTGACATTTCAGCAAAAGTAATTTCATATCCTTCAGGAATAAAAATTGGATCATAACCAAAACCTTCTACCCCAATTTTAGTTATTGTAATTTTGCCATTACATTCACCCTGAAAAAGGTTTTCTTCTCCCTTTATGATAAGTGCAATTACAGTTCGGAACTTTGCATTTCTATTTTCCTCATTCTTCAATTTACTCAATACCTTTTTCATATTGTCCTCAGCCTTACATTCTCCCCCTGCATATCTGGCAGAATACACACCTGGCGCGCCACCCAAAGCCTCAATCTCTAAACCGGTATCATCTGCAAAACAATTAAAGCCATAATTCTGATATACATATTGTGCTTTTTGCAAGGCATTCTCTTCCAAAGTAGGATTTGTTTCAGGTAATTCTTCATTACAATTAATATCTTTCAAGCTCAAAATTTCAATCCCATCAGGAACTAAAGCTTGTAATTCAGATAATTTATTAGGGTTATTGGTAGCAAATACTAGATTCATTTATTTATGATGATAAGGTTCATTATTAAGAATTGTATATCCTCTATATATTTGTTCTACAAAAAACAGACGCACCATTTGATGTGAAAAAGTCATTTTTGATAAAGATAGTTTTTCATTTTCTCTAGCATATATATCTTCAGAAAATCCATAAGCTCCTCCAACTACAAATACCAAGCGCTTTTTTCCACTAAGCATCCAGCTTTGTAACTTTTCGGCAAATTTAGGTGATGTAAAATCTTTTCCTTTATCATCCAACAGTACTAAATGATCAGAGATTTGTAAGTGTTTCAGCATTAACTCCCCTTCTTTCTTCATCAGTTCAGCATTAGAAAAACTCTTAGCATTTTTAATATTTAAAATCTCAATCATTTCAAATTGCGTGTAATGCTTCAAGCGTTTTTGATATTGAGTAATTCCCTCAATCAAATACTTTTCTGATGTCTTTCCTATAGCGAGTAATAGAATCTTCATTTTTTGTATTTTTGGCAATATTAATAATTTTGATTGTATGACAGTGAAAGACCTGAAAAATTTTATACAAAATGCACTTATTGAGGATGTTGGTGATGGCGATCATACCTCATTAGCTAGTATTCCATCCAATGCAACTAGCCAAGCTCATTTACTGGTTAAAGATGATGGAATAATCGCAGGAATTGAATTAGCAAAAATGATTTTCCATGAAGTTGATTCTTCTTTGGAAATAGAACAGTTACTAAAAGATAGTGATAAAGTTAAATTCGGTGATATTGCATTTATTGTAAAAGGAAGTTCTATCTCTATTTTAACTGGGGAACGCTTAGCCCTTAATTGCATGCAACACATGAGTGCCATTGCCACTAAAACCGCTTACCTAAATACTTTAATTGCAGGCACTAATTGTAAATTATTAGACACCCGAAAAACTACTCCCCTTAACCGAACTATTGAAAAATGGGCTGTTAAAATTGGTGGAGGGGAAAACCATAGGTTTGGTCTATATGATATGATTATGATAAAAGATAATCATATTGATTTTGCAGGAGGAATTGCAAGTGCAATACAGAAAACAAAAAGATACCTTATTGACAATAATAAAAATCTTGATATAATTGTAGAAGCAAGAAACTTAACAGAATTAAACGAAATACTTGCCCAAGGAGGTGTTAAACGAATTCTACTCGATAATTTTGATTATAAAGCAACAAAACAAGCAGTTGCTATTATTGACAACCAATGTCAAAGTGAATCCAGTGGAGGGATAACAGAAAAAACCATTGCTGAATATGCAAAGTGTGGTGTAGATTTTATTTCTATAGGTGCATTAACTCATTCAGTACTTAATTTTGACTTGAGTTTAAAAGCCATTTAAATGATACAATTCATCCTAAATATTGCCAAAATAATTAAGCCTATAGGTTTTGCTGGACTTAGTATTTATGATGTAACTATTTTTTTTTGGAAAGGATTAATTGAAGGTGCTATTACTACCAGAGCGTCTTCTTTAGCATTCAATTTTTTCTTAGCATTCTTTCCATCCATTATTGTTTTCTTTACGCTTATCCCTTACATCCCAATTACTGGGTTGCAGCAAACACTCATGGAAATTTTATCGGTTGTATTACCACCATCAACGAATGAAATTACTTTTAACACCCTAGATGATATAATCAACAACCCAAGAGGAGGATTACTTTCCATAGGTTTTATCTTGGCACTTTATTATTCTATCAATGGTATGAATTCATTAATTGAAGCTTTTAATTCCTCTTACCATATAAATGAATACCGATCTTTTTTACAGCAAAAAGCACTTTCCCTAACCCTAACTTTTTTTCTTGCTTTGCTATTAATTATTACAATAGGACTTATCATCTTTGGAAAGGTGGCCGTCAATTATCTTACTGATTTTGAGATTATCAGTAAATTTTCTGCTGACTTAATCCTTTACGGAAAATGGTTTGTAATGCTTGCCATACTATTTTCAGGTATTGCTATCCTTTTTCATTTCGGACCTGCTACTAATCGGAAATGGAAGTTTTTTACAGCTGGTTCAATTTTAGCTACTTTAGGGATTATAGTTACATCCATAGGTTTTAACTATTATATCAATCATTTTGCACAATACAATAAGGTTTACGGCTCTATTGGTACCCTAATGATTATCCTTATTTGGATGTATTTCAACTCAATTATCCTACTTACAGGATTTGAACTAAATGCCAGCATTTCAAATGCTAAAGAAAACAAGCAATTTTCTGAATAGGAATTGTAAATTTGCACACTTTAAAAATTCAACCATGAGAAATATTTTACTAGTAGCTATTCTTTTTATTAGCTCATTATCATTTTCACAAGAAAAATACAATGCTTTAGCAACTCCTAACACGTATCAGAATGCTGACAACCCAAATTATTGGAAAAATAAAATGCCACATAAAGCATATTGGCAGCAAGATGTATACTATAACATTAAAGCTAAGATTGATGAAGAAACAGATATAATATCTGCTACTCAGCAATTAACTTACACCAATAATTCCCCAGATGAATTAGATGTTGTGTATTTTCATTTATATCAAAATGCATTCCAACCAGATTCTTATCTTGAGGAATTACAATT
>JABGVU010000081.1 GCA_018645865.1 Flavobacteriales bacterium | reverse complement strand
TGATCTTCCAGTGATCAAAACATTCGCTCCCTTTATCACTAGTTCTCTTGCTGTTTCTTTTCCAATTCCAAGACTACCTCCAGTTATAATAATATTTTTTCCTTTTACATTCATCATTTAATTATTCAAGTCACAAACTTAATAAATAATTTTCTAAAAAAGTTCGAAATAAGGACCGAGAGTCCCACCAAAAATAAACCCGCTCATTTGAGTGGGTTTTTGTTTATTCAAGAATTATTTTGTTATGTATAATTGTTGATTTCTAATGTACATTGTACCTACTGGAATTTCATTTAATTCTCTACCTAGCATATCATAAATCTTATTGTCATTTACTCTATCAATTACTAGTTCTGATATTCCCGTTGTATTTCCTTCTGTGCTATATAATATCCAATCTCCTACTAATTGAGAATAAACCATTGAATCACAATGATTACACAAAACAGTTGTATCACTGTAGTAATAGAATGCATCATAACAAACTTTAAGCGTATCTGTTAGTATGACCTGCGGGAAAGCATTAAACTGACCTTCCCCAGAATAACAAGTTGATGTGTTACATACTGACCAAAATATATCTAATGAATCAGCAACCGGATTATAGTTACTTAAACTAACCTCAAACATTGAACTTCCTTGGCCTGCAGTGTATATTATTGAGTCACAACTAAAAGATTGTTGAAACATCATTTGACGTTGCCAAAATAGACCATCCCAATATAGATCAAAGCAACACGTTAATGTATCAACATTATTCTCAACATAAGTTATACAAGTTGTAATAGTATCTTCCAATAATGAATTGTATATATCAAGAGTATAAGGGCCGCCGTTACAACTATCTTCTGCTATCGTTGTCCCGCCACCATAAGCAACAGCATATAATGGATATGCAGTAATTATACCATTGCCAGTAGTTGGAATAGCTACTTCAAGTTGTGTTTGTGCGCCCACATGGTATGTGTAATCACATAATGTTTGTGCTTGTGTTATTTGTGTTAACCCAAAAGTAAGAGCAAATGTTAGTACAAATTTTCTCATATTTTTTATTTATTCAAGAATTATTTTCTTCTCCACGGTTCCATCATCATAGATGTATAAAAGAGGTTGATTTTTTGACTTTCCACATTCTCTTCCTAAAAAATCAACTATCTTAATCAATTGCTTATTATTTGGCAAAATATCATCAATACCTGATGGAAGAGAAAAATCTGTTAGTTGAATAGATTTAGCATTATATACAGTTTTTTGGCCTCTTATTCCTACATAGGCAGCATCATTTCCTTCAGAATATTTTACAACTGCCGCAACTAAAGCAATTTGATTTGCATCAAAATCAGTTGGCAACGTATAATTAAAAGTATGCTGATAGTTACTTCCAGCACTTACAAAATGAGGAATCACATTATCTACTCCAAAACATCCGCCTTCAGCATAATCTCTTAAAACATGTTTGTGAATAAATCCAACTATGCTTCCACCTGCTCCATAATAAGGATGCCCTGCACTGTTATCGTAATTATTTGCCTGATCCCAACCCGATCCTATTCCAGATAAACTATCCTCAACAATCATTAATACAATTCTTGTATCTCCAGCAGAATTATCAGTATACCCTAGATTAACATTAGCAACAACCTCTCTACTAATTACGTCCCATGTTCCATTAATAGTTATATTAACAGGAGTAAATTTAGTTAATTGATCAGAAACTCTACTCTCCCAACTTCCTCTTTCATAACTTTCCCCTTCATAAATCCCTGAAGAAGAAGGTTTAGTTCTATCTATCAATGCTCCCGGATATGAAAAGATTGAAAATGAAGATCTTAAAGAATCTAGAAATTCCATTTGATCACCATCGTGAATTACTACAGGAATGGTATCATCTCCATGCTGAACAACCAAATCATCCAAAACTGCTGCACCATCACTGCAGTATCCACACCATGTTCCAGTATTTTTCTCAACTAAAACTTTTTTATCTGCAGATATATTCGCAATCCCTGTTATATATTCCACCAATGTATCATTACAGCTTCTCTCATCACTTTGACCATTTACATTACTTACCCATAATTTAAGCTCATAATTATCAGACGATGAAGAAATATTTATATCTGTAGCATGAATCCATTCTGAAATATTAGAATTTTTAATTGTATCAGGGTAAGTACTAATTGTTGTAGATTGAACTGCACCACCATTCAAAGTATAATTAATATCATAACTACTTAATAAGGCATCACCTTCATTACGAACTGTTCCTAATAAAGAATGATTACCAACTGTTAAATGATTTTCAGTTCTAACAGTAATTAATGAGGCATCATTTATTATTGGATTATTCCAACTAAACCTATGAACTTCATATAATTCTTTTTGATATCCTGGATTTGAAGGAATGTAATTAGGACTGCCAGATAACTCTGCACTTATAGTGCCATTGATATTTTCACATCCAATTGATGTGTTAATCATTGGATAAAAAGATGATGTTGGATCTATATCTCTTTTAGATACTACAACCTCAAAATCCCCACAATTTTCATATATATTTATACTAACGTTAATATCATCAGACCATGATGCAGCTCCTGAATAATTAAGGCCAGCCCAAGTAATCACATGTACTCTGTTTGGTTTAGCGCCATAAGTTTTAACAGAAATTGTAACATCATCCGTAAATTCATCCCAAAGAGCATAAATAGCATTATTAGGACCAGAAGCGTTAGGTAAATTTGTGTTATTTCCAATAGAATTTCCAGAAGAATTATCAAATGTAATATATCCATCATGTGCAATTCTATATCCATTTACTGCTTGACCATAGAACGTCCAATCAAAAGGAAGGTCATACCAAGAAGATAAACTACTTGTTGGGTATAAAAAATTATAAACATACCCTCCAGACCAATAATCTCCATCATCACCTATATAAGAACTGATCGTATAGTTTTGAGCATTAATTATTAAGAAAGAAATTATAGTAAAAGTTGTTAGAAATATTTTTTTCATTTTAGATTTTTAAAAATTAATTACGCAATAATATGACAAATATCTAAAATTCAATTCACATCTTTGGTTAAAACCTTATACTCCAAAGGACTTAATTTGCTAAAAAAGTTCGAAATTAGGACCGAGAGGCCCACCAAAAATAAACCCACTCAATTGAGT
>JABGVU010000080.1 GCA_018645865.1 Flavobacteriales bacterium | reverse complement strand
TAGCATTGCTACGCCAATTACAGTTAATAATAATCCTGATCTATTTCTAATTTTTCCTAGTGTTGCCATTCTTGTTTTATTTTATTGAAGTTGGCGAATTTACAATTGTTATTTAAGAAATAAAAATAGACAAGCCTCCTATTTCCTATCTAGCAGATACCTTCAATTGCACTTCTTGTATTGCAGTTTCGTTTACTTTTATGATTGTAAATTGAAATCCTTCCAGGTCTATTACATCATTTTGTTGAGGAATTTCTTCCAAATGATGCAAAATTAATCCTGCTATAGTTTCGTACTCATCCGATTCAGGGAGCGTAAGATTATACTTTTTATTAACAAGCTCAATGTCCAAACGTGCAAAAAGCTGATATTTATTCTTAGCTAATTTTTTATCAGTAATTTCTTCTACATCATGCTCATCAATTATTTCCCCAACTATTTCTTCAGTAACATCCTCAATGGTAAGCATTCCTGAAGTACCTCCAAACTCGTCAACTACCAAAGCAACCCCTTTATTACCTTCAATAAATTGGGTTAGCAATTGCATAACTGACATGCTTTCTGGGACAAAAGGAATAGATAATAAAATAGAACGTACATTCTGTGGATTTCTAAATAAATCAGACGAATGAATATAACCAATCACTTTATCAATATCTCCTTTAAAAATTAAAATCTTGGACAATTTAGTGTCAATAAATCTATTTCTAATTTCATTAATTGGTGAAGAAATATCCATAGCTACTAGTTTAGTTCTTGGAATCATACATTCACGCAATTTTTTATCGGTTAAGTCCAACACATTCTGCAGCATTTCTACCTCTACTCTACTGTCCTCTTCTCCTTCAACTGATTTTACATTATTCAGATATTCATCCAAATCTGTTTTACCAAACACCTGCTTACCATCTTCCATTTTTTGTCCTAACAAATATTTTAATACTAATTTAGAAAGAAATAGCATAAGTAAAGCTACCGGTCTAAAAAAAACAAAAAACAACCAAATAGGAATAGAAAATATCCTTAAAATCTGGTTAGGGTAAATCCTAAAAATTGCTTTAGGTAAAAACTCAGCCGTTACCAAAACAATTAAAGTAGTAATAATAGTTTGCGCCAGCAAAAGTGCAAAATCAGAACTAAAATAACCCATAATTTTTGGCGTTAGAATTTGAGTCATTACAATACCATAAACCACCAAAGCAATATTATTCCCCACTAACATGGTGGTAATGAAATCAGATTCGTTCTTGGAAAAATAAGCAATTATATTTGCTGGGAATTTTCCCGTATTTTTATCTAGTTCTAATTTTAACTTATTAGCCGAAATAAAAGCGATTTCTACTCCAGAAAAAAAAGCAGAAAATAACAAGGTAGAAATAGCGATAGGTACAAGCATATGTGTAAAAATACTAAAACTTAATGTGTTTGAGTTGCGAAATCAAATGTTCCGTGAATTTTAGTAATTGAATATTGGTTAAAGTCAGGAGTAGAAGTAAAACCTTCACCATAGACAACCTCTTTCCCTGTAGTAATCTTTACTTTCTTATCTGTATATATTTTATTTTTATTCTCATCCCAAACCAACTCATCAGTTTCCAGTTTTTTATTATCATTGTTAATTAGTATTACATTATTTTGCGCCAACATAATTTTCTTATCTTCATCTATTGAAGCATAATCCGCCATGAGTGTTGACTGCAATTGTGAAGAATCATTATAGAAATATACTTCTAAATAATCAGAAAAAATTAATGCGGGTTGAATGTCTTGAAAACGTTCAACACTACTAGCTACAACTCTAACTTTTAACTTACCATTTTCAGTATGCAGAAGTTCGGCTCCTTTAATCTGTTCAATAGCCTGTTGCTTATAACTAACAAACTCTTGTACCAACTTAGGGTCATTAGTGCATGAAATCATTACAACTAAAAAGAAAAGAAATAAACGCATAATTTTCGTTTAGTCACTTGTACGAGCAGTAGTCGCTTTATTAATCCAACAATCAATAGTATGAGATTTTCCCGCTTCTACTCCATTAAAGAAACAGGTTTCTTTAGTTGGAAAATATTTTGAATAGGTATTAATACTTTTACTTGCTCTTGCTTTAGTATCCTCATCCGATAGTGCTTTACTAAATGTATCAACTGCTATCCAATATACTGTTGATTTTTCAAAATCACCACCACACTTTTTAGCTCCTGAGACATATATATTTCCTAAGTTCAAAAACGCTTCACCCCAGTCATTTCTCAGCTTTAAAGCACTATATACTGCATTTCTTGCTAAGGAAAAAGAACCTACATTACGATAAGCATCTGCTAATCCTAAATAATAAATAGCCTTTTGATTTTCCACCTCTTCCATTTCAATTGCTTTTTTTGCAAACTCAATAGCATCAGAATATTTTCCTTTTGCAATACTCATTTTCGCCATTTTATCAGCTGAAGATGCTGAAGGATCTAGTTCATACAAGCTACTAGAAGCATCAAAGAATAATTGTTCAGTTGTGCACTCCTTTTTTTCCAATACTTTTGTTATTCTTTTTAAAAAAGAAACATCTTCAGTTGTAGGATCAAATTTTGCAGAAAAAAGAATCACTAAATCTTCACAGTTAGCATAAGGAGTAAAAAGATTTTCAATCTTTTCAGCATACTGAATAAAATACTTGGTTACTTTGGACTCATTGACAATATTATAATCAATCACTTCAGAAATTCGAGCATAAGCTTTTAAAACATCTTGCTTTGTTTTGACTCCATTTTTCTCCAAGTTTACCATTGCTTTCATATAGCCGTAAATTGCTCTGAAATCTGCGTTATCTCCATCTAGTGTTATTGATTTATCCAAGATAGATAAAGCTTCAGCACTTCTTTTTTTATCAGCAATTACTAATTCATAACCTTTTAAACCCAACACATATCCCTCTTTTCCAAAATACTGGATTCTTTGATCAAAAATCATCATTATAGTATCCAAATATGCTGCCTTATTTTCTTTATCAACCTTCATTCTCTCTTTATAAATTTTAGGGCCATTCTTATAGATATTCCCATTTGACTTAGGACAATTATTAAAAGTCCAACGCCAAGGCCTTAAAGCATCTACATAATTCTTTTGCTTATAATACTCTCTAAATAACGACAAATTTTCAATACACGCAACACTATCCGTTCCATATTTGGATTGAGCATTAGCACTAAAACCCATTAAAACTATTGCTACTAAAACAAAATTTATTTTCATCATCTTATTAATCATATTTTCTTTTTACGAACCAAATTCCGTCATAAGAAACGCTTAGACCAAACTTTATAAATTGTTCTTTTATTAAACTATTATCGGTTGTTCCTCTTTGCCCTAAAGTAAGAGAAACATCATATTTTGTTCTTGATTTTTTTACAGGGATACCAAAACCAAAACTTACGCTCATTTCTTTTAATTGTGTGTCATTGAAAGTTAAAGGAGTATTACTATAAGCAGCTCCTAAACGGTATTGCATTCTTTTGTAATACTTAGTAACTGAATTAAATTCTGGAGTATATTGCAATCCACCAGAAAGACGCATACTATTACTTAAGTCATCATTCTCCCCTAATAAAGTATAGTCAGCCCAATTTTGCATGCTATAATCAGCAACCAAAAGCCACTTCTCACCATCACGATACATTAAACCAACACTAATGTATTTTGGTAAGCTAACCTCTCCCCATTCAACTCCACTATTAGCAGTATCTTTTACAGTTTCATTTGATCCTGAAATAGTTTCTATAATATTTGTTCGTTTTGCTCGCAGGGTTGAATTATTATTAGCTGTTAATCCAAAGGTTAATTCCTTCTCATTCGCTAATTCCTTTTTATACATAAGCCCCAACTCATAGTAATATCCTTTTAAGTTTATGCTAGAATTTGAACGAGAATCAAAAAAAGATTCATCATCATAATCAAGTTTCTTTCTTCTATTTAAACCTCCGAACAGATAAGAAGCATTCATTCCTAATGAAAAATTTTTGAAAGGCTCATATGCTCCTCCAAAATATATTTTACTCAAACCTCCATCTCCTGAATAAATCATATCAGCATTTACTACTTTATCTCTAGCATTTAATGTGTAACCAATATTACTAAAAGGTAACATTCCAATACTTGCTCCCAACTTACTAGTAATAGGAAAAGCAATTGTCAAGTGACTAAAAGAGGAATTATTAGTAATCTGCTTATCAGTTGAATTATGGAGTTGAGTTGTCTTATGCATTCCTCCTGTTGAAAACAAAAATGAGTTTACTCTAAAAGAAGTATAACTTGCAGGGTTTGATGGATTGACATTATTAGCACTATTAAAAGCAGTAACTCCACCACCTAAAGCATTATATGCTGGAAACACATTTCCTTGCAAATCTCCTAATCCAAAACGAGAGTATGGAGAACTTGTTCCTAATTGCGCAAAGGCACTCAAACCATACAAGACAAAGAGTATTAGCGATAAATTTTTTAATTTATTCATTATAATCTAAAATTTCATTTAATCCTTCCATTACTAAAAAGGGGTTTGCAAATATGCTGCTTTTTAATTCCTTTTCAAAGAAAAAACAATGCCCACCTGTAACGGCAATTATAGTATCTTTATTTTCCATTTTGTAAACATTAATTATTTCCCGTACTTCCGCCAATATTCCTTGTTGCACACCACTTATAATTGAAGAGTTTGTATCATCACCTATGATCATGCTACTCTCTGAAAATTCACATAATGGCAAGTTACTTACAAACTGATCAAGTGCTTTGTATCTCATTCTTATTCCTGGAGAAATCCTGCCTCCCTTATACACTTTTCTCTTATTAATAAAATCAATAGTCAGACAAGTACCTGCATCAAAAACCAAAACATCTTGATTTGGAAATAAAAAAGATGCGCCAACAACAGCAGCAATTCTGTCTCTACCTAAAGTATTTGGTGTTTTATAATCAATTGTGATTGGCAAAGGAGTATTTTCGTTTAAAAAATGAGCGTCAAAATGTTGAATTATTTGGTCAAGATCAGTATCTACTAACTTAACGGAAGAAATAATAGCGTGTGAAATAGTTTGCTCCCCTACAAAAACGAGTATTTTTTGTAAAGTACAATCATTCAAAACAACAGAACTAATCATCTGTTTATTTTCAAATAAGGCAATTTTAACTGCTGTATTCCCTATGTCGATTATAAGTTTCAACGAATGTAAAATTTTGTCAAAAATATAAAATTACAATTCCCTATGATGATTTACTCAAAATATTTCTTTAAATAAAAAAAACAATTAAATTTGCAGCCCTAAATAGTTGGCGCTATAGCTCAGTTGGTAGAGCAATGGACTGAAAATCCATGTGTCCCTAGTTCGAATCTTGGTAGCGCCACTAAAAATAAACCCACTCAAATTGAGTGGGTTTTTATTTATTCAATAATTATCTTCTTTTCAATTTTTCCATTATCATAGATGAAAAATAAAGTTACATTGCTTTTTAGAAATGTTAAAACACATTTTTAACAACAATCATTTGAACCGCAAGAATTTGGTTCTAATTGAATAGGTGGACAATGTACTGTGCCGTAGGAGCAATACACACAACAATCATTATTTATTGGGGTTAATACTTTCTTACATCCTTTACATTCATAAAACCATCGACAAGATTCTGTAGGCATTGTTTCAGCTTCCTTGTGATTGCATTCAGGGCAAGTTATTTTTGATTCTATTACTATTCTTTTCACAAAACAAACTTACTCAATAATTTTCTAAAATAGTTCGAAACTGGGACCGAGAGGTCCACCACAAATAACCCACTCAATTGAGTGGGTTTTTGTTTATTCAATAATTATCTTTTTTTCAACCGTTCCATCATCATAGATGTAAAAGAGAACTTCATCTTTATTGTCTGTTGTTTCTCTACCTAATATATCTACAATTCTAAGTAGTTTTCTGTTTTCATTTATTTCTAATTCATCATTAATTCCTGTAGTAGATAGTTCTGAAAGAGGGAATCGAAATACCCCTTGACT
>JABGVU010000014.1 GCA_018645865.1 Flavobacteriales bacterium | reverse complement strand
GATTGTATTTTTTCGTTAAATTCTATAACTACTCCTTTGGCAACTTCACGCCAATCCATTCCCAGTGGTGTTAAATGTATGACTGATTTTCGCTTGTCATTTGGGTCAGGTTTGCGTTCAATGACACCTGCATCTTCCAATTTATTAAGTGAGCGAGATAGTGAAGTAGCTTCCATTCCCATATTTGGACCTAGTTGTGTAGAAGGCGTACCTTCAATAATATCAATATTCAGAATAATCATCCCCAAAGCCATACTTGCCATGTATTCTGTGGCAGTTCTGTTATACATTTTGGTGATGTTATACCAGGTTTTCCTTATGTTATAATCAATAGTATCTTCTTGTTCCATATTTGAAAAAATTAGGTTACGAATATATAAAAAATACTATGCGTGCATAGTAAATATGCTTTTTATTATGCACGCATATTAAATATTCCAAAAAAGTGTATTTTTAGCAAAACGAATTAAGATTATTATATGAACTATTTATCACCCTTAGAAATGCTCTATAAATGGGAGCAAACCAAACCAAATGAAATTTATTTAAGCCAACCTATTGATGGAGTTTTGCATAATTGGACTTGGAAAGAGTATGGTATTGAGGTACGAAAAATGGCGTCATATCTTAAAAATTTGGATTTACCAAATAATAGTAAAATAGCTCTCTTGTCCAAAAACTCTGCACACTGGATGATGACTGATTTGGCCATAATGATGAGTGGCCATGTATCCGTTCCTTTGTATCCAAATTTGAATGCGGAAACTTTAGGAAAAATACTGAAACACAGTGAGGCAAAATTATTGTTTGTAGGAAAATTGGATAATTATATCGATATGAAATCGGGTGTTCCTGCTGATATTCCGTGTATTTCTTTTCCTTTTTATAGTGAAGATTATCCTAAGTGGAATGATGTGACAAAAGATATTGCTCCAATACAAGAAAATATTATTCGTGAAGCACAAGATTTAGCAACAATAATTTACACTTCTGGTACAACTGGAGATCCGAAAGGAGTGATGCATAAATTCTATAACTTTGGCTTTGCTACAACCAATGCAGTAAATTCGTTACATTTGGATAATGCAGTGTTCTTTTCCTACTTACCTCTTTGTCATATTGCAGAAAGACTGTTAGTGCAAATGGGAAGTATATATAGTGGAGGAAGGGTTTATTTCGCAGAAAGCTTAGATACTTTTGCAGCTAATTTATCAGAATCTTCTCCTACTGTGTTTTTAGGAGTCCCTAGAATCTGGACAAAATTCCAACAAGGGATTCTTACAAAATTAACTCAAAATAAATTGAATATATTGTTGAGTATTCCGATTATTTCAACTTTAATAAAAAAGAAAATTAAAAAGGGCCTGGGCTTAAGTAAAGCAAAAAATATTTTTACTGGAGCTGCTCCAACACCAGTTACTCTAATTAAATGGTTTGCTAGATTAGATATTAATATTCAGGAAGCGTACGCTATGACTGAAAATACTTGCTATTCACATGTAAGTTTACGAAATAAAATCAAGATTGGTTTTGTCGGGCAAGCCTTGCCATTTTGCGATGTCAGATTGTCTGAGAGAAAAGAAATACTAATAAAACATGATGCTCTTATGGATGGTTATTATAAAGATGAACAAGAAACCAATAAAACTATAATTGATGGTTGGTTGCATACAGGTGATGAAGGAGAAATAGATAGCGAAGGTTTCCTCATGATTACTGGAAGAGTTAAGGACTTATTCAAAACAAGTAAAGGAAAATATGTAGCTCCATCACTAATTGAGATGAAACTTTCAGTTAATAAAAATATAGAGCAAGTTTGTGTAGTTGGTATTGGAGTTCCTCAGCCTATTGCAATAGTTGTGCTTTCTGAAAGAGGAAAATTAAAAAGTAGAGAAGATTTAATTAATAGTTTCACCACGACTTTACAAGTAGTTAATTCTAAGTTAGATGGGCATGAGAAAATACATAATCTAGTTATAGTTAAAGAAAATTGGACTGTGGAGAATGAATTACTTACCCCAACTATGAAGATTAAGCGTAATGCTATTGAGAAGATTTACCAAAACAATTATGTTTCTTGGTATGAAGGTGAGAGGGTTGTTTTAATTTAATAAATTTATTAAGGAAGCTTCCATATTTCACTCAAACTCATTTTCAGCTTGTTTTTTTCTAGTTAGAAATCGTAAGGAATATTCATGTCTTAATATTTCAGCTAATCGTTTAGCAATATTCCCATTTGCTCCAGTAATTAAGACAACATCTTTCATACTGATTATTCATTTTTCCCAAAACTACAAAAAATTTAGGTTTTCAGCTTTTTCTTTTTAGCTGCAGGAAACAAGATATTGTTTAATATTAACCGATAACCAGGTGAGTTTGGATGTAAGGATAGATCTGTTTTTGGGTCTCCTACTTTGTGTTGGTAGTCCTCAGGGTCATGTCCTCCGTAAAAAGTCCAAGTTCCATTTCCTAATTTCCCATGAATATAACGCGCCTCATTGCTTGCTCTTGTTTCACCCATTATTAGTACATCTGACTTTATATATTGGTTTCTAAAGGCTGTAGTTTGTCCCATAAAACCTTTAATAACTTGCATGTGGTTTTGACATAACATAGTCGGTATAGGATCCCATTTTGCAGAGAAATCAAAAAGAGTAAAAAAATCAATTTTTGGATTTATTTTCCTAGTTTGTGTAGCATCAATAGAAGAAAATTCATATTGATTAGGGTTTTTTACTAAAGTGAAATCTTTAAAAGCCAATGTTTTGCTAAAATCTAGTTTTTCTTCAGCAGAAGGATCAGCAGCATCACCATCAAACATATGTTGACAAATATCATTGCCTTCATTAGCCAGTGCAATATCGTAACTATCGGTTGCACTACACATGGCAAATAGAAATCCACCAGCAGTTACGAATTCTTTTATTTTTTTTGCGACTGCTAATTTTTCTTCAGAAACTTTATTGTATCCTAGTTTTTTGGCTAGTTTTTCATAAGCAATTTTTTGATCTTTATACCAGGTAGCATTTTTAAAACTAGCATAAAACTTTCCGTATTGTCCTGTAAAGTCCTCATGGTGTAGGTGTAGCCAGTCGTAAAGAGGCAATAAATTTGCTAAAACTTCTTCATCATAAATTACTTCATAAGGAATTTCGGCATAAGTAAGTGCCATGGTTACGGCATCATCCCAAGGTTGTTTGTTGTTAGGAGAATATATAGCAATTTCAGGAGCTTTTTCCAAGCGTACAACATCTTGATTTATCTCAGGGCTAGCAATGGATTGTAGTATTTGGGTAGACTGTACGTCAGCAATTAATTGATAAGAAACACCTCTTATATTGCATTCATCTTCAATAGTAGCATGTTGTTTTATCATAAAGCTACCGCCTTGGTAATTGAGTAGCCAATCTACTTTCACTTCTTTTTCAAGAGCATAAAAAGCAATTCCATATGCTTTTAGATGATTGTTTTGATTTTCATCCATAGGAATAAAAATATAAGCAGCTTTTGCAGAAAAAATAATACTGCAGAATAGTAAAAATAAACTTAGTTTCTTGACGAGATTAGAATGGAGCATCTTTATTATCTTTATTCATGCTTGATGACATGGATATCATTGAAGAATTATCCCCTTCATCATCAACTTCACTCCCATCAAAATAATCAAGATCAGAGAATTTTGCAAAATCACCAGTAAATTTCAAACGTACATTAGCTAAAGAACCATTTCTGTGTTTTGCAATAATGATTTCTCCTTGTCCTCTGGAATCATCTCCATTATCCCATTCATAAATTTTATAGTATTCAGGACGATAAATGAAAGTTACAATATCGGCATCTTGCTCAATTGCTCCTGATTCCCTAAGATCAGAAAGCATAGGTCGTTTACTTCCAACTCCAGTACGACTTTCCACCCCTCTATTTACTTGAGATAGGGCTATAACAGGAATTTTCAACTCTTTGGCAATTCCTTTAAGTGAACGAGAAATTGTTGAAATTTCTTGTTCTCTATTTCCTGCATTACCTCCAGCACTCATTAGTTGTAGGTAGTCAATCATTATGATTCCTACTCCATTATTTTTTACTAACCTTCTTGCTTTTGCTCTTAGTTCAAAAACAGTAAGTCCTGGTGTGTCATCAATATAAATTGGTGCTTCTGATAAGTGTTTTATTTTTTCGTGTAACTGTACCATTTCATGGTCAGCTAAATCACCTCTACGCAATTTACTTGCTCCTAATTCTGCTTCACTGGCAATCAAACGATTTACCAACTGTTCCGCTGACATCTCCAAAGAGAAAAATCCGATAGGAGTATTATAATTAACTGCAACATTTCTTGCCATAGTTAAAGCAAAAGCTGTTTTACCCATACCTGGCCTAGCAGCAATAATTATTAAATCAGATTTTTGCCAACCTGAAGTAATCCTATCTAAGTTTGAGAAACCTGAAGGCACTCCACTTAATCCATCTTCTTTGTTTCTTAAGATTTCAATACTTTCAAGAGCACCCTTAATCAAGGTACTCATTTTATCATAACTTTTTCTCAGGGTACCTTCAGTAACGGTAAATAATTTTTCTTCAGCTGTATTTAATAAATCAAAAATATCTACGGAATCGTTAAAAGCATCACCAATAATATTATTAGAGATGCTAATAAGCGAACGCTTAATAAATTTCTCAGCAATTATACGTGCATGAAACTCAGTATTAGAAGAAGAAGCTACATTATTTGTTAATTCTGAAATATAGGCTAGACCTCCTATAAATTTCAATTCTTCCATGCGTTTCAGTTCTTCTGAAACAGTAAGAATGTCAACGGGTTGCGTGTTATTAAATAGGGTTACAATCGCCTCAAATATTTTTTGATGTTCGGTTTTATAAAAATACTCCATTTGAAGTGAGTCGATTGCATTTGATAAGGATTCGTTATCAATCATTAAAGCTCCTAAAACAGCTTGTTCTAATTCAATTGCTTGAGGTTGCAGTTTTCCATCAATCTTTGCAGTTGTGGTTGCCTTTAATGTTCTTTGTCCTATTTTTTTCGCCATCTAATTATTCGCTTACTACTCCCATACTGGAGAATTTTTCCATTCGGTTATGGACTAAAGTATCTTTTTCAATATCAATAAATTCCTTAAGTGCTTTACTAATTGATTTCTTAACTATTTTAAAGGTTTCTTCAGGAAAAGTATGCGCTCCTCCTATAGGTTCTTTAATGATTTCGTCAATCAAACCAATTTTCTTCATTTTAGCTGCAGTTAGTTTTAAAGCATCAGCTGCAATTTCCTTATGATCCCAATTCCCCCAAAGGATAGTGGAACAGTTTTCAGGTGAAATAACTGAATACCAAGCGTTATTTAACATAAGTATTTTGTCTCCAACTCCTATTCCTAAAGCACCACCTGAAGCTCCTTCACCGATTATTATAGTGATTATTGGCACTTTCAAGCGAGTCATTTCTAATATATTCCTGGCTATAGCTTCTCCTTGTCCGCGCTCTTCTGCTTCTAAACCAGGATAGGCGCCTGGAGTATCAATAAGCGAAACTACAGGAATTCCAAATTTTTCTGCAGATTTCATTAAGCGAAGTGCTTTTCTGTATCCTTCTGGATTAGCCATACCAAAATTTCTATATTGACGTGTTTTGGTATTGTAACCTTTTTGTTGTCCGATAAACATGAAGCTTTGATCGCCAATTTTACCTAAACCACCAATCATAGCTTTATCGTCTTTGAAGTTTCGGTCTCCATGAAGCTCCAAAAACGAATCTCCACAAATAGAATTAATATAATCTAGCGTGTAAGGACGGTTTGGATGCCTAGAAAGTTGAACCCGTTGCCATGGTGAGAGGTTTTTATAAATTTCTTTTTTAGCAATATCTAATTTTTGAAGGATTTGCAAGGATGTTTCAGAAACGTCGACATCACTTTCTTTTCCAATAATCTGACATTTTTGCAATTGATCTTCTAATTCCTTAATGGGTAACTCAAATTCTAGATATTCCATAGAAATTCAATATTAGTTTAATTCAATTACAAATATAAAAACTTTAATCTCTTTAAATAAATTTCAAAGCTTAGATTTTAGGTTTTTTGATATTTTTAAATAGTGCATTCAATAAAACTGTACAAATAATCAGGCAAGCTCCTAAATAAAATAAAGGCTGCATTGTCTCTGATTCAGGAAATAACACCAAAGCTAAAACAATTCCATATATGGGTTCCAAATTGTAGGTTAATACAACGGAGTACGGAGTTAAGTACTTCATAACTTGAACAGATCCTATAAAAGCATAAGCAGTACAAATAGAAGCTAAAATAAATAAGTATATCCAATCAGAAGACGAAAGTCGGAAATAACCTAAACTAAAACCATCCCCGCTGAGAGCCAAAAAAATGGATATAAATACAACTCCAAATATAAACCCGTAAAATGAAATTATAGAAGGCTTATAGTTCTTAACGAATCTACCGTTAAGAACAGCAAATAAAGTAGAAAATAATGCAGAGCTTATTCCTAGCACGATCCCCATTAAATACTTAAATTCTGTTTGTGTAATCAACCCAACTCCAATGAATACAATAAGACCGAAAAATATTTCATAACCAATTATTTTACGTTTAAAAAATAAGGGCTCAATAAGCGATGCGAAAAATGCTCCTGTTGAGAACATGGCCAAAGTGATTGATATATTTGAAACCTTAATAGCTGCAAAGAAAGTAATCCAATGAAGTGCTATTATTACTCCTGCGATAGAAAAT
Source organism: Flavobacteriales bacterium (assembly GCA_018645865.1). GTDB lineage: Bacteria > Bacteroidota > Bacteroidia > Flavobacteriales > BACL11 > UWMA-0277. The sequence continues at coordinate 867 of JABGVU010000014.1, read as the reverse complement.
TGAATAACTACTTTTAGAGGAACTTTTAAGGAAAACTTTTTAAGTTTTATATAAATAATCATCAATAACGCTGCTATAATCATTCGATACCAAACTAATGGAACTGCTTCAAGAGTTATTAACTCGCCAATTATAGCCGTAAATCCAGCAATAATCACAAGTAGATGTAAATGGATGTAGTTCTTTGTTTTAACGCTTAGCATTATATAATAGATAAATTGCAAGTGTACCAAATAAAATATTTGGAAACCAAACAGCTAAAAGTGGAGAAAAATCAGATTGTTCAGCCATAACTCCAAAGACCTTGTCAAAAAAAACATAGATCATGGCTATTACAATTCCAAAAGCTAAATTAATACCCATTCCTCCTCTCCTCTTAATAGATGAAACCGCAACGGCTATAATAGTCAAGATAAATACTGAGACAGGTAAACTCCATTTTTTGTATTGAACTACTTTGTAACGACTAATGTTGGACGAACCTCGAACTTCCTCTCTAGAAATAAATCGAGTTAATTCACCATATGTCAGAGTTTCGGCTACATATTTGGGAGGTGTTAGGTCTTCTAAATCAAAGCTAAAAATAGTGTCTTTAGTTCGTAAATACTCAAGCTGATCATTATCAGACCCTATAATTCTTAAATTATAGTTAGTTAAGTTATAGGAACTATCTTTTTCTACATATCTGATAGCAGATGCTGATATTTTGTAAACTAGCTTGTTTTCTTCAAAATGCTCTAGTGTAAAATTATTTCCACGTTTAGTTTTTGGGTCAAAATTACTAACATAAATGTACTCATTATCATTAATCTGTCTGTAAATATGCTGTGTTTCAGAAACCTTAGAATTATTGAGGTATTTATAATT
>JABGVU010000036.1 GCA_018645865.1 Flavobacteriales bacterium | reverse complement strand
CTCCGAATTGATGAGATGTGGGAAATCATCAAAAGAGAAAGGTGTATCTATCTTTTTCTTAATAATGCTCTGTAAAATCTTCGCTTTCCACCAATTCCATCTTTATCAATGAATATTTCTTCATCTTCTTTTAAAGTAAGAAAGCCCAAACTTTTCCAATTCCCATTACTTACGTCAGTTGTAAATTGTATTTCGAATCTTTGTCCGATAAGACCTTTGACTTTAACACCATAAAATAAGTCTCCTTCTAAATTAAACTTTTCATCAGCTGAATTTTTAGAATTAAACTGTAGTTCAAACATTCCCATATCAAAACTGGTATTGTTATACTCTTTTGATTCTAAATTCATTACTTCAGGCAATGTCTTAGAATAAAGAAAAACATTATTCTTATCTATGCTCATTCCTGTAATAACTGCATTAGAAGGGAAAATATAATCATCAACTATTTCTGAATTACTATCGATTTCTAATAATAAATCATTACTTAAATTAAATGTTCGGTCTTTAATTTTGAATTCACCATTCACAAAGCCCTTTAAAAGTAAATTGTCTGTTATTGGATGTATCAATCCCTCTAATCGAGCAAACTTCCCCTTAGTTTGAATTATCCAATCAACAGAACCTGAATTAGTGATTTTGGCTATAAATGCATTATCGGCAGTTTGAGCTTTTAAATATTTAGTATCTAAGAAAAAGTTGTTCCTAAAAAATGAATAAATGTAAGTGTTTCCTTTACTATCGTTAGCTATTGTATTTCCCAAAGCTGGAAACATAGGTGTCCCTATTTGTTTAATCCATTTGATTGATTTTCGGTCTGATTTAAATATTAAGGTTTCAGATTTGGCAGATGAATAAATTTTATTGTTAAATTTAAATGGTTCTCTACCTAAACGAGAACTTAAATAAAAATCATTATCAACTCCGAAAGTGAGAAGGGGGTCTTTCATCGGTATTGAAAATTTATAGTCATCAAAAATGTTGCCATCCTTATTCACCAATACTGAAAACGCTTTTGAAGTGAACAATAGGTTCGGGTCGCTAAAATCGTCAGTAACGAACCCTATTACATTTAAATTATTATCATTAACTTTCAGACGAACTTCTCCACCAGTTTGATAAATTTGCTTAAACCAAATTAATTTACCTTCTGATGAATACTTTGCACAAAATGGTGATGTTGCACTCCATTTTGGAGTCATCTTTTTTCCATTGAAATAAAGCCATCGACTATTTGTTAAACCTGTTATGTAAATATCTCCATTATCATATGCTAAGTCATATACTACATCTCTACTTTCCCCATTAATTGAATTAATCCATAATAATTCTTTTCCCTTAAATTTTGCTAAGAATATATCTTGTGATGTGCCATCTCCAAATCCACCACCACCACCGGAATTAGAAGCTAAAGAACCAATTTTTGTTTCACCGTAAATTAATGAGCCCCTATAGTTTCCACAAACATAAGTGCTCCCATCTCCGTCATTAACTGCTTTTTGTATGTTTCTTAATGAATGTGTAACAGTTATTGGCAGAAACTTTTTAACACTTAGATCTAATTCAGCAAACACACTTCCACTCAAACAAAAGAGCAGTGTGAGAATTAGGGTGATGGGTTTAGTTTTCATAATTACTTTTCCCATTTAAATTGAAAATTCATATTCATTTTCAACCATTTTTCAATTGACTCCACTTCTTCTACTAATAGTGCGATTGTAGATTTTGCAGTGCTATGTGTAATCAACCCTTTCATATATTTGAACCCCTTAAGGTTAAAATCGATATTTTTATTAGCATTACTAAAATTCAATTTTCTCATTGTGTGATGATTTTGCATTAGCTTTGAATTATCAATTTTCTCAACCGAAATTATTTGTTCATATTTTAAAGAGATTACAATTGGAATTAGCGAACTTTTAACATCCTCCACCTTATACTGTAATTGTCTAATCCAATCCATATCAGATTCTGCCTGTCTCAGCTTTGCAATTGAATTAGCTGCGTTTCCTTCTTTGTACACATCAAAAGAAATATCTTCGAATAGTTTATCCATTGTTTCTAATTTCAAAATATGTGCATTGAGGTTTTTTAATGGAATAATATTT
>JABGVU010000076.1 GCA_018645865.1 Flavobacteriales bacterium | reverse complement strand
ATAAATAATAACTAAGGGAGTTAGTTAAATGTAATTATTTCAGAAAGAGAATTTCATATCACTAGAATACAGTCCTGACTGTTTGCGGTGAGGAAGGGATTGTAATGTATCGTTCTGACTGTTAGTTTATTATCACAAACCTATAATTTTTTATACCTTAGTTTCACCTATCTTACATAATTTTGACAAAAATTAAGAAAGTTCAACAAAGTATTAACTGGCCTATAAACTGGCCTACTGTCAAAATGAAAGAATATGAATGTTCACATTAGGTTACTTAAAAACACAAAAACAGATTTAGAAGGCAATTTGAGATTAGACTGTAGTTTATCTGGGATAAGATTTCGAAAGTATCTAGGTATAAAAGTAAAATCAAAAAATTGGAATAAAAATAAAGAAAGATTAACATCAAGTGCCTCCAATGCATTTAATGTAAATAAAAGATTAGATATTATTACTAAAAAGGTAATTGATATTTATTATGAACTTCAGAATGATGAAGTTCCAATATCTATTAGTGTATTAAATGAAAAATTTGATGAACAAATAAAAGGAAAAAGCAATAAAGTTTCCTTTTTTGATTTTGCTTATCAATATGTAGAAAATAGTAAATCTATAAAGAATGAAGGTACCTGTCAGGGTTATTTATACACGATAAAATCTCTAAAAGAATTTGAAAAGTATAGTAGACGTAGGATTGACTGGAATACATTTGATCACAAGTTTTATACAACTTATGAAAAATTTCAATATACTATAAAGGGTAATAGTCAAAATTTATTTGGTAGGAGAATCATTGACATTAAAGCTATATTAAACAATGCTTTTTTACTAGGAATTAACAAGTATACTATGTATAAATTATTTAAAGTTAAAAAAATATCTGTAAAAAGAGAATATCTAAATGATGATGAGTTAGAAAAATTAAGGAGTCTTGATTTATCTAAAAACAAAAGATTAGAGAAAGTTAGAGATATATTTCTTGTTTGTTCTTTAACAGGTGTCCGTTTTTCTGATTTTAAGAACTTAAAACTAGAAAATATAGAACTTGGAGAGAATGGTAGATTAATTAAATATTTTGCAAAGAAGACCCAAAAACACATTACTACATTATGTACTGACGTTACATTAAATATCTTAAAAAAATATAATTTTAATTTACCGTCTATCTCTAATCAGAAAATGAATCTTAATATTAAAGTAGTTTGTGAATTAGCAGGTATTAATAATAATGTTATTGTTAATACTTATAAATGTGGGAAGCCTATTCAATTTCAAAAGAAGAAATATCAACTAATTTCAAGTCATACAGCTAGACGTTCATTTACTACTAATTTAGTAAAAAAAGGAATATCTAATTTTAGTGTAATGACAGCTACAGGCCACAAGAAAGAAAGTACATTTCTTAAATATGTTCAGTCTGTAGACAATGAGATTATTGATAATATTTATAAGTCATTAAATAGAATGGCTAATTAATATGGGTTTAGTTTTCAACACTTTTCTAATCTAGTAATCTGTCTTTATCGGTCTTATTTCCTTTTACCAAAATCAAACAAAACACCTGACTTTTCTATTATATAATAAGAAACGGAGAATATTAACTAAAAAAATTAAAAATGGAAAATTTAAGCACAACAATTACAATTGACGAACTGCAAGATCTAATTGAAAACGCAGTGTACAAAGCAACAAGTAGCCTTGATATTGGAGACTACAAACTAATCACAGAAAACGAATTATCTAAGAGGTTAAACATTTCAAAAGTTACTTTACACAAATACAGAAAAAACGGAACAATACCTTTTAGCACAGTTGGAAGAAACATTAGGTATGATTACCAAGAAGTATTAAAATCAATGGAAAATAAGAAATGAGAACCCTTTCACGAGAAATCAATCTAAATGGATATACCTATGTTCAGGTATTAAGTGGAAAGAGAACTTACGTCTATGAGCAGAGGGGGGTATCAAATATGAGCTGTTACGAGGTATTTGAAAAGAATACTTTAGAACCTAAAGAAATAATGGGTGAAAAATATCCAAAACGAGAAGTGTTTCCAAAGAATGATGACTTTGGAATAACTGCTTGGACATATTGTAATTATAACGAAGCATTAGAAAAGTATAACGAGCTAGAAAGTATCTAGCAAAACATAAATAAATAGGAAGTTTATGGGAGTAATCTCCCTTGAACAATGTATTAACTAAAAATTAAATAAAATGAATAAATTAGCAAGAGCATATGGCAATATGTTAGATAGGCACTGGGATTATTTTAGCACACTGACTTATAAATGGCCAGTAAAGCAGAATAGTAATAGAAAGATAATGGATAGGTTAGCAAACACTCTTTATGAGAAGGATAAGAAGTTTGAAATGTTTTGGGTTTCAGAGTGGCATAGGTCTGGTAGTTCTGTT
>JABGVU010000026.1 GCA_018645865.1 Flavobacteriales bacterium | reverse complement strand
CTCCATTATCTTGTTTCCGTCAATAGCTTGGCTTATATGCTCTCTAATGAGCTTAGTAGTAGTGCTTACTGAACCTTTAGGTCTACCTATAGGGTTTCCGCTTGTTCCTTTCTTAAATGGCATAGTCTTTTACTATAGATATAGAAAAAAGGCTAATAAATTTTAAATTGTTAAATGGATAAATTGTTAAATGGTTAAAAAGCCCGAACAGCCCTAACAGGGTAGGCGTGGCTCTTATATTTTACACTCCAAATATCATCTTGATTAATACTTTGTTCAACCCAGAAATCGAATGTGTACGCACTGAAGTTATTTACCTCAGTAGAACTCCAATAGTTGTTAAAGCTCCTGCTGCTAGTGTTGGGCAAATTATTCAATATAGCACCAGAACCAATCACATAATACAGTTCATATAATTCATCTTTAGAAGGTAAGAACCAATCACTATATCCTCCAAGAGTTAGATTAGCACAAATATCTGCAGCTATTGGTGTACCACTTATATTTGGAGAGCAATTAGCATTGACAATGTCAATCGTGTTTTGAGCTCCCGTGCCTATTGCAAATCCATCTGCTCCAGTAACTTCCAATCCAGCACCATACTGACAGCCCCATTCCGCTATCGCTTGGTCTGAAGGAGCAGCTATTAATCCTCCTCCATTTCCATCCAAGTAAAAGACAATTCCTCCTTGATATGTACATCCTATACAAACTCCTGTACAAGAACCATCATCTATAGCTGCAGAAGGATTATAATTATTTGCGGCTTGTATCATACATCCAAAAACTACTTCCTCTTCTTTCTTACAAGTTGTAAAAAGTAGTGGCAAGCAAAGTAATATAAGTAGTAGTTTTTTCACAATCTTAGTTGTTTGTTAATCTATTGTTTTTTATTTAATTTATATAACTGATATGATTGAGTAAGTGAAATCAAATTACTTACGTTAATTGATGATTTTACTGAATCTAATCTTTTTTGAATAGAATAACTAGACTCTTCAGTGGCTAGTTGCAATTCATATAATGAAGAAGTAATATCGGTTGATAATTTGTCAATGGATTCAATTAATTTTATTAAACTTTGATTAACATCTTTCAAAAGATTTTTTGTATCTTTCTGATACTGTGAATCAAACATATTATACTCGTCAAATTTTAAATAAATTTTTTCAAAGGTTATTTTTTCTCCATTAATTAGCGAATCAATCATTATAATCGAATGTAATACTAATGAATTATAAAAATTTTCTACTTCCTTTATTTTTTCAACATATTGCTTAACAGTTGACAATTTAATTTCTTTAAAAATAGTTTGATTTCCTGATTTATTGACTAACCAATTATCTAAAAACTTAAATGACTTTATGGATGAAATATCAGCCCTTTTCTCAATCCATTTAATTATATCGCGTCTATCTGTTGGGTTTCCTCTTGAATCTGTTTTTCCTGACCCCCTTAGCCTTATTAATTCATCAGTAGAATTAATAACTTTTAAAAAGGGAAAATTATTTAGTAGTTCATTGTTAAGATTTAATTTCATTCCACCTTCATTTACATAATCAGATAATTTCTTGAAAATAAATTGAATATTATCTCTTTGGATTTTTAAAAAATTAGAAACCTGTACAAATGATTTGATATATTCTTCATTAATTTCACAAATTTTTTTCTCATTTTTTTTGAGAATCTTACTAAAAGTATCAGATTCAATTAAATCTAATAAACCATTACCATCTTTATCTAGTTCATACAATAAGCTTAAACATTTTTTCTTTGTTTCTTGTAGAGCTTTTTCTTGTAAATCTATTTCTTGAGATATTTTCTGTTCTAATTTTTTCTTGTCTAACTTTTCTTTTTCATCTACATTGCTTATAAATTTTACCACATTTTTCTTGTGCTTTTTTGGCAATTTATTTAAATTAAGTTCAATAACTTTACCTTCTAACAATAATGTTATTAAGGAGGGAGAAAAAGATGAGAGACCTAAAGATCCTATTCTAAAGTACCATTTCCAAAAAATTAGAAATTTGATTATAAACTTGTTTTTTGTTGGTTTTCTAAAAAGATAAAATTTATCAAAAGTTAATAAATATTTATCGTTATTACATCTAAAATTTACAACTGAAAAATTAGGTTTAGTTTTTTTTAATTTTTTATAAAAATCAGATTTAACAAATACACTATAACTATAATTCATCTTATGCTTATATTTTTAAAGTTTGTAAACTTAAGAATTATTTCTTTACAATTCCCCAATTTGTCTTAGTATCACAAATGAACTTAGCTACATACATACTAGCACCCTTTTCATAAGGCAAGTGTTTAACGTGGTCTCCTATAAGACTCTTACTCTTTAAATGAGAGTTAATGTCTCCTACAATGTCTCCCTTTAATAAGAGATGGTTATGAGT
>JABGVU010000075.1 GCA_018645865.1 Flavobacteriales bacterium | reverse complement strand
TCTCTATCTTCATCTCCTCTGATTCCAACATAGGAAATAACAGGATCGTCAGCTATATACTTTTCGAAAGGCTCTAACTTTAACTTTCCGGTACACCATCTAGCGGAAGAAGATGGTAAATAGTTTCCATTTACCTTTAAAAAATAATCAAAAGGAATATCTTCAACAGAATCAACTGTAGTTAGTTTAAGGATATTTTTTCCTAAAAAAACCTCTAACCTTTCAATAAGTTTATAGGTATCATCTAACTCTCTACCTGTATCGCAAGTATAATATTCTACATCAATATTTGGCATTTTGTCTTGCATAAAAATTGCAAGCGCAGCAGAATCTTTTCCTCCTGATATTCCTAACAAATGTTTAATCTTACTCACTCTTTAATTTCTTTAACAGATTGATAATAGCAACCTTATTAATATTATTATTATTCAGTAATAATTTTTCTAACTTTTCAGATAGTTTATCCGCCTTATCTTTGTCCTTTTCATCTACAATAAATTGTTGAGGAACATCTCCTCCTTTAGTGGTTGTAACCTCAATCCTATATACTTCCTGATTTTTATTTAATTCTATTTTATGTAAATCAACAAGATGATCTAATTCCAAGAATGATTTTTCTAATCTATTGTCTAATTTTTCTAAATCAATATCTGATATAGTTTGCAATGTAGATCCTACTAAGTCTTGCACTACCGAGTTTATCCAAGATTCTTTATCGTCTAAAGCAGAAGTAATTCTGATAAAAAATGTTTTAATATGAGAAGGTAATAAATCAGATTTAATACTTGCGTATCTTTTGTTTACAGTATTTTTAAACTTCTTAAAATCAGAATGTTTTCCAAATATATCTTCAAACTTCAAAAAAGTATGTTCTACTAAATTTTGGTAATAAGTAGTTAAATCCTTAATAGAAAAAGCTAAATTATTAATGTATTCCATCATATCCTTATCTGATAGTTCTGAAATATTAAAAATAGAATACACAGCAGGGAAATCTTCAAAAAATAATTTCTCTGGATCTGTTGCATTTACAATTGCTTCTCTCAATTCTAAAGTTCTTTTATCTTTAAAATTCTTAGTATTTTTCGTAACTTCCTCTAACTGCCTGGCTAAAATTAAAAAAGGACGAATAGTTTGAATGAAACTTGTAGTATTAGCTGAACTGACAACATTTAATTGAGTTAAATCCCTATACCTATTGAATAGTAATAATTTATTTCCTGATATGTCATAAGATTTAATTACAAAATCTTTAGGTGATTTAAAGATAAGCTCCAGGTTATCCTTATTTAAGTTTGGAACATATTGTCCTTTATAATATAAAGCAAATTCATTTGATTTAAGAATTAAGAAAATACCAACCCAATGGTCAATCAATCCTTGTTTCAATCCAAATGGAGCAGATTTTAAGATATTAATAAATTCTACTAAACTTTTTGTCTGTTTTGATGCAGAAGAAATAAATTCATTTGATGCATCCCATAATTTTTTTATTGATGATTCAACTTTACCAATTTGGAATTTCCCTTCCTTAACGGTATGTATACCTGTGTTCTTTAATAATGTTAAATATATAGTTTTATCAGGAGGAAATTTATCGTTAGGGTATGATAAGTTTACTTTATTTATCTTTTCAATTAAATTAATAAACAGGTTCCTTCTGGCTGTAGAAATAGCGCCACTTAACTTACTTTTATTTATTAATTCGTTATGAAATATAGGAGTGTCAGAATATATTATATCTGAAATATCAGATAAAGTAGAATTCAATTTCTTTAAAGAATTTATTTTAACTTCTTTAGAATTATAATACCACTTTGATGTTTCTTTATAAATGTCAGAAAGTATTATTCTTCTAACTTTATTTGCTTCTGAATTTTTCAACTTTTGTAATTCAGATACTGCAACTTTATCATCAATATTATCTTTAATTACATATTCAATCTTTCTTATCTCATTTACTGAGTTTTTAAGTTCCAGTAAATCTGTAATATTACAATACAACATTGCCTTATCAGTATCTAGGTCCTTTTTCTTTATTTTACTCGATAAAATAATATTTACCTCACCATCATAAGTTACGTCCGATATTTCTTTTACTATATCATTAGATACATTAAATTTAAAGAATCTTGAAGTTCCTCTCTCGAGCATATATCGTTTTGCAACAAAAATAGGCATCTCAACATACTTATTTATTGTAGTAGAAATATCTGTTGTTGCATCAACCCTACTTTCAGCATCTAACAAACAAATATCAATATCTAAATCAGTTCCTCCAAACAATATATACTGGTTTGCATATGTAGCGTATCTGATTAGTTGCTTCTTCTCTAAATCCTTTATAAGATTTTTTGCATTCAAAATATTTAAAGCAGATTTAGCATATTTAACTATAAAATCTTTATCGTCTCTTATCTGTTTTGAAGCAAATATATTCAAAAGACCTATAGCTTTAATTATTTTTATTCTATCTTCAATATCTGAAGTAAATCTACCTTTTACCTTTTCTATAGTTGTTTTAATTACTGACCATTTAGAAAAATCAGGATTAAACTTTGAATTGATATAAGAAAAGAAATTATGGTTGATGTAATTGTAAACAGAAACTATATTAAAATACTTTTCCTCCTCATTAAAAGAAGATAAAGCATATGGATCGCTTGAAGCTAAAAATGAAAATAATGACCTTTCATTTTGTCCGTATTTCTGTAAGGACTGAACTAATACAGAAGACGATAATAATTCTAATGGATAAATTTGATTCAATACTTTTTCATCAATTTCTTTTATCACAGATGATTTAGAATCTGAGATAAAATCATTTAATGCATTTAAGTTTTTCTTATTGTATTTAAAGTTGTAGTTCTTATCAATAAAACTAGCTGATAACTTTACTAATTGCTCTACAGGCTCATTAAAAGAAACTTCTTTAATTCTACCTTTTACCTTTTCCCATTCATTTCTTTGTTCCTTGCTAAGGTTTTTAGAGTAAGAACTAAACCCTTGATGAAGAGTAGAAATCAAGATGATATTTTTACTTTCATCATTTACATACTCAGCAAGTTGTTGTATAAAATAAAGTTCTTTTTCTAGATCATCCTTTGCTGCATATTCCAAGAACTTTCCAAATTCATCAATAATTATAAAGAGAAATTTCCCTCTTTTTTTACATTTATTTGTATAGAATTCATTTAATTTTTCAATAGCAACTTCATGGGGGTTTTCATCCTTAAAGTCAAGTGTGTGTAATAAAGTTTCTGATAATGGTTTACTATCTCCTATAAGCTTAATAAATTCAAACTTATGTATCCCATTAAACTGCCCATTTAACTTTACAAAGTATTCATTTTTCTGAGACAGATTCTGTTGTAAGGCCCATAAAAATGTTGATTTCCCTGTACCATATGACCCAATCAAATTAAAGACCTTATTGCCTGATTTCAGGTTATTAATAATATTATTAAAAACCTCTTTAGAGTTTGGAGTAACTATGTAGTTAATTTCCTTATCAGTATCTCTTACTATATTTGTTGAAGGAGAAAATTTAAGCTGCATAATATTCTGCTAATATTTTATTTTTATCTAATTTATCTAAGCCAGAAACTGTTATTATTCCTGCATCATTTTTGTAAACAACATCAGATATGTTAACTGAAATTTCTTGCATTTTGTTTATAATCCCTACTTTGTTCATACAAAATAATAGACCGGGAGAATTTACTTTAGTTTCCAAGCTATGTAAATCTACAGTAGTTTCTTCACTAAATAAATCTAAAACTATATATAAAAATATCTGCCAGGGCAAATCTAATCTTTCAGTAACATTAAAAGCATAATATTGTTCATTAGATGAAGTCACATCAACTTTCTCTATCAATTCTAATTCAATTAATAATGATGACAGATCATCTTCTAAGTTGTGTTTTATAGAATTTGAAAAGCAATAATTTCTTAGTAGCACATTTACATCCTTATCTATTGTATTAATTGTAAAGTTTTTAAAACCTTCTATCTCTAATTTTGAAATAATAAACTTTAATAATTGGGATTTTACAAATTCGATCTTTTCCTTTCTAAATTCATTAAAAACTTCATTATATAAGTTTGCATAATTAGTTTTTACAATATAATAATGCAATAACCATAGAGTGCCCTTATTCTCCAAATATGGATCATATCCTTTATTATCTAAAATCACACTCCAGAATGAAGATAATGAACCATCATTATTAACAATCCCGAAAGATTTCACCCAATGTTTTATTGAGGAAACCATATTTTTTCCAACTCCTAACTTCACTAAGGCATCAATTTCGTTAAATTTATATCCTTTATTCAGAAACTCATATCCCTTTTTAGGCCAATATGACCTACAAGAAAAAGTCTCATGTCCAGAAAAAGTGCGTTTAATCTTCTTTTCTATTACTTTACTCATCAATTTATTTTTCAGCCTTAAAACTACAATAATATTCTCTTATTATCCGTACTTAAAACACTTAGAAGACAAAATGTTTAAAAATCAAGTAAACCACTATAAATAAAGCAATTAATCTGTTTGTCATTTACAATACAGATTCTCAAAAAAAAAAGAAAAGTATTTTTTTTAGTCAAATTTTCAAAAAAACTTAGCCCAACTCAACCTCCAACAAATCAGCAAAGCGTGTAGTATAGCAAGGTGAAAGTTTTTCTTGTTTTAATTTCCATTTTCTTCCATTACCCTGCACAGCAAGTTTTACTTTATTCTTTCCCATAGTAGCATTTATCTTATCAACTGCAACATTTATGCTTTTACGTTTTTCTCTGTCTAAACTATTAAACAGACTCAGTTGCGTTTGCTCTTGAGGGACAATTCTACCAACTATTACTCCTGCTTTCTTATAAATACAATCATCTCTGTAAATACTTTCTAAACCTTTAATAGCAGTTTTCACTATCTCCATACTATCATTAGTCGGAACATCTAATTGAATCACTTTGTAAGGATTATATTGTTTGGCTTGTGGTTTAAATGGATTTGTACTTAAAAATACACTAATAGAATTACAGCAACTTTTCTCTTGCCTTAGTTTAGTAGCACAAGTATTAGCGTGTGAACCTATCGCTTCTTTTAATTTTGAGAGTTCTTTAATCTCAGTTCCAAAGGAACGAGCAGTACAGATATTCTGTTTTCTCTTTCTTGTTACTTCAATAGGATAACATACCTCTCCATAAAGTTCCTTTTGCAACCTAACTCCATTTACTG
>JABGVU010000079.1 GCA_018645865.1 Flavobacteriales bacterium | reverse complement strand
TCCGAACATATCTAGTGAAATGTTAGACATTGCAATGTCTTCCTCTAAAGTAGGTCCGTTTGAACACCACTCTGACATTCTTTGTCCTAGAATTAGAGAGCTATCCGCAATTCGTAAAGTATATGTAAATAAACTACTCATGCTTAAATATGTTTTGCTCCATCAGGCATAGTGTAGAAAGTAGGATGACGATACATTTTATCATTTGAGGGGTCAAAAAATGCTTCACTATCTTCTGTTTCTGATGATACAATATATTCTGATTTTACAACCCAAATGCACGAACCTTCATTTCTTCTTGTGTATAAATCTCTTGCATTTTCCAAAGCCATCACTTTATCATCAGCATGTACATTTCCTACATGCTTGTGTGCTAGACCATTTTTACTCTGAATAAATACCTCCCAAACTGTTGCGTTTTCTGCCATAATATATATATTTAATTTGCTACTAATTCTTGTTTTTTAGTGTATGCTTTTGCTGCATCACGCACCCATTTTCCTTCATAATGGGCTTTTTTATGATGTGCTAATCTCTGCTTGTTACAAGGACCATTTCCATTCACTACATTCCAAAATTCCTCCCAATTCATTTCACCGAAATCATAACTTTGTCTTTCATCATTCCATTTTAAATCTGGGTCAGGAATAGTAAGCCCAATAACTTCAGCTTGCCCTACAGTTTTGTCAATAAAATCTTGGCGCAAAGCGTCATTAGTTTGTCTTTTTATTTTCCACTTCATAGCATTTCCTGTTCTTGGAGAATCAGAATCCTGTGGACCAAACATCATAATGGAGGGCCACCAAAAACGATTTAAAGCATCCTGTGCCATAGCTTTTTGTTCAGCAGTTCCTTTTGCCATTTCTGCCATTATTTCATATCCTTGCCTTTGGTGAAAACTTTCTTCTTTACAAATCTTAACCATTCCTCTGGAATAAGGCCCGTAAGAAGTTCTTTGTAAAGAAACTTGATTAACAATAGCGGCACCATCAACTAGCCAACCTACAGCGCCCATATCAGCCCAGCTTAAAGTAGGGTAATTAAAAATGGAAGAGTATTTTGCTTTTCCTTCATGAAGTTGTTGTACCAATTCTTCACGAGAGATACCTAAAGTTTCACAGGCAGAATATAAATACAAGCCATGCCCAGCTTCATCCTGTACTTTGGCTAATAATATCATTTTAGCTCTAAGTGATGGAGCTCTAGTAATCCAATTTCCTTCAGGTTGCATTCCAATAATTTCGGAATGTGCGTGTTGGGAAATTTGACGAATTAAATGTTTTCTGTAAGCATCAGGCATCCAATCCTTAGGCTCAATCTTTATTTCGGCATCAATGCGATCTTGAAATTTAATTTCGTTCATAGTAAATATTTTGTTATGCAAATTTATGAATTTATGTTTTCCTATATATGATATTTGTCACAATATACTATTCGTTTTTATCTAAAATGATATTTTTGCAGAAATTTTATGATTATGAATAAGTTCCACCCTTTAACAATTATAAGTGTTGTCAGACTTACTCCTGATGCAGTTGCGATTAGTTTTGATGTAAGTAATAATGTTTTATTTCAATTTGAAGCAGGGCAATATATTACTATAAAAAAGGATATAGATGGAGAAGAAGTTAGAAGAGCATATTCTATTTGTAGTATGAACACTGAAGGTGTAACTATAGGAGTAAAAAAAGTAGAAACGGGAAAGATGTCTACTTTTTTGACAGAAAGTGTTAAACAGGGAGATGTTTTGCAGGTTATGCCACCATCAGGAAACTTCGTAATTAACGGAAATAACAAACATATTGTAGGAATTTGTGCTGGTAGTGGTGTTACCCCAATTATTTCTATGATAAAAACAGAATTAGCAAAACAAAGTGATGTAAAATTTACTCTTATCTACGGAAATAAAACGAAAGATTCGAGCATGTTTGCTGAGGAATTACAACAATTGCAAATAGATAATTCGGATCGATTAAAAATACATAATGCATACTCAAGACAGGGTGTTGCTGGAGCTATAAACGGAAGGCTGGACAAGAATACGATTCAGCAATTATTGAATACTTTTATACCCTTAAAAACTGCGGATGCTTATTTTATTTGTGGACCTGGGGAGTTGATTGACAATGCTAATGAATTACTGCTACTGAATAATATAACCCAGAAAAAAATAAATTTTGAGCGATTTACAACTGTTGAAAAAAGAAATATTACTGATAATGATTCTGATGAAATTATTTCAAATGTACGGGTAAGTGTTGATGGAGAGGATTTTGAATTTACGCTTTCAAATAAAGGACAAACAATACTGGATGCTGCTATGCAACAAGGTGCTGACGTACCTTTTTCGTGTAAAGGTGCTGTATGTTGCACTTGTAGGGCTAAAGTAATGGAAGGTAGTGTTACTATGGATGCTAATTATTCTTTATCGGAAGATGAAGTTGCTGAAGGTTATGTGTTAGGATGTCAAGCTAGGCCAGCATCAGTCAATTTAGTGATTGATTTTGATGAGATGTAATGTTGCTGATCGTTTAATGATAATTAGATTTATAGAGCCAAATATTTGCTTGTCTCTTTTATTTCCAATTAAAAGAATTGGCTAATACTACAATAATAATAGTTTGCAGACTAATTAAGAAATAATGCAAAATATAAATTTGTGTTTTTGCAATTGTAAGTTCAAATCCGTATTTCAATGCTTTGTAAAATATAAATGAAAGCCCTAAACCGATTAAATAGCCCAATTGTTTATTAATATCAATTTTCCCTAATAGTTCTTTATCCTTTGCAACTAGCGTTTCGGCTCTAACCAAATAGCCTCCAAAAATAAAAGTAAATTGATAACCTATGTATACCAAAATAGCTGAAGTAAAAGTGTATTGCAGAACTATAAATATTAGCAAAGTCATCAGTATTACTATTTCAACCCCCATTGAGATTTGAAAAAACTTACGGATATTTAATAATCTGTCGTAAAACTTAGCAATAACCAACATTGCTGCAGCCAATACAATACCACCTAAGGAGTAAATAGAAGGGTTGGTTAGTGGTTGGTAAATTGTAAACAATATACCAATTGATAAGCCTGTAAAAGATGAATTTAGTAACTTATACCAAAGAAAATAATTTTCTTTTAACTTCAACTTGCGTGAATATTAATAGTAAGTTAATCTTCTTACTTTAGCAATTAGCTTTGCTAAACGGATAACTTGCTTTGTGTAACCAAACTCATTGTCATACCAAACATAAAGTACTACATCCTCACCATTTTCAGTAACAATAGTTGCTTTACTGTCATATACCGAGCAGCAGTTGTTTCCTATAACGTCAGTAGATACTAATTCAGGATCAATTTGATAGTTAATTTGGTTTACTAAACTTCCTTTTAAAGCTGCCTCTCTTATTGTTTCATTAATATCCTTTAATGAAGTCGCTTTATTTAAGTTCAGCTTTAAAATTGCTAATGAAACATTTGGGGTAGGAACACGAACAGCATTTGCTGAAAGTTTGCCTACTAAAGAAGGAATAACTTTAGTAACAGCATTGCCTGCTCCTGTTGAAGTGATTACCATGTTAATAGCTGCCGATCTCCCTCTTCTTGGTTTGTTGTGCATGTTGTCCAATAAGTTTTGGTCATTGGTATAAGAATGCACAGTTTCTAAATGTCCTTTGTTTACGCCATATTTGTTTTCAACTACATGTAAAATAGGAGCAATACAGTTTGTTGTACAGGATGCTGCTGAAAAAATATCAGTTGCATCAACATCAATTTCTTTAGAGTTAATTCCATAAACAATATTTGGAATTCCTTTCCCAGGAGCTGTTAATAATACTTTATTTACTCCTTTGGATTGTAAATGTATTGATAAAGCTTCTTTATCGGTAAATGCTCCTGTATTATCAATTAATAAAGCATTATCAATTCCATGTATAGTATAGTCAATATCTTCTGGGTTTCCTCCATCAATAAGTTTGATAACTTGTCCGTTAACAAGAATAGCTTGGTTTGGCAAATCCACATCAACAACTCCTTTAAAAGCACCATGAACAGAATCGTTTCTTAACAAATCAGCTCTTTTAATAATTTGGGCATCAGTTAATCGTCTTACAACTATAGCTTTTAATCTTAATTGTTGTCCTTTCCCAGCTTGTTTTACAAGCTCTCTGGCTGCAAGCCTTCCAATTCTACCAAATCCATAAAGGATAACATCTTTTGGTTTAACTTTGTCCTTGTCGGTACCAATAAAGTTAGCTAGTTTTTCAGTTAAGAAAGCATTTACATCAGTTGCGTCTTGCTCAAAATATTCAGCACTTAGTAAGCCAATATCTAATTTTGAAGGAGCTAAGTCCAGGTTTAACATTTCATTAGCTAATGCAGCAGCAGTTTCAATATTTACCTTTCTATTTACTACATTGTTAGCATAAAAAATAGTATTCATTAATTCTGAAACCCCAATTTCTAATAATTGATTTCTGAAAAGGACTAATTCAATTCCTTTATCATACATTAAAGTGCCTACAGAGTTTAATAAATTTACTCCTAATTTTTCTTTATTTATCCAATCATTCAATTTTAATTCATAAGATGCTGACATGCGATTTTTTTTAGTTATTAAAGAAATGCAAAAATAGGTTTTATAAGTAAATGAGCCTACAGGAACTGGTAAAATTAAAGATTAGGTAAAGCTTTTTGATTGTTGCTTATTCTTGATTATTAAAAACTAACAACTAATAACTTATAACCAACAACTATTTTTCTACTTTTACCACATGATTATAGAATTTTATAAATACCAAGGGACAGGGAATGATTTTATCATTATTGATGATAGAGAAAAAGAATTTGACATAACTGATAATAATTTAATTGCTGCACTCTGTGAGAGAAGAATGGGAATTGGTGCAGATGGTTTTATTCTATTGCGTGAGCATGATACTCTTGATTTTGAGATGATTTATTTTAATGCTGACGGTAAACAGTCCAGCATGTGTGGGAATGGAGGGAGATGTATAATCGCTTTTGCTCAAATGTTAGAAATGATTGAAGATGAAACTACTTTTATGGCAATTGATGGAGAACATAAAGGAAGGTTAATGGATGATGGTATTTATCTACAAATGCAAGATGTCAAAGAAATTGAAGGCGTAGGTGATGGTTTATTGTTGAATACAGGCTCACCTCATTATATTGAAATGGTGGACGAGTTGGAGTATATTGATGTTAACAAACAAGGAAAAAAAATAAGAAATTCAATTCCTTTTAAAAAGGAAGGAATAAATGTAAATTTTGTTTTGGATGCTAGTGAGTTGCAAGTACGGACTTATGAAAGAGGCGTGGAAGCTGAAACGCTAAGTTGCGGAACAGGTGTTGTAGCCACAGCTATTGCTATGCACTATGCAAACTGCATTGAAGAAACACTTGTGAATGTAAAAACTAAGGGTGGTGAATTGACAGTTAGCTTTGAAGAGTTTAATGGCGGTTACCGTAATATTTGGTTAAGCGCAGAAGCAAGCATGGTGTTTGCTGGCGAATTTGCATGCTAGTATCTGCTGAAATAAAGCTTAGGACTTTAGAAGTTACTGATTTGGATTTTCTATTTTCACTAGAAAATGATAAATCACTTTGGTCAGTTAGTGGTACAACTGAACCGTTTTCATTAACACAATTAGCAAATTATATAAGTCATGCTAAACAAGATATTGCTATTGCAGAGCAGTTTCGATTTGTAATTGATTGGCAAGGAAAAGCAATAGGTTGTATTGATTTATATGAATACAATTTTAAAAAACAAAACGCAGGAGTAGGTATCGTTATTCTTAAGGAATATAGGCGAAAAGGTTTTGCTAAACAATCACTTACTTTACTTATTAAGTACGCTTGGAAAAAATTAGATTTAAAGCAATTGCACACAGGAATTTTATCGGATAATAAAGCAAGTTTGGCTTTATTTCAATCTGTTGGTTTTGAAATGGTACGCCAAAACAATTATGTGCTCAAGAGATGAAAAATAGTTTAATACTATTTATTGTTTCTATCCTTTTGTTTGCTTGTCAAAGAGGGGAGGTAAGTACTTATACCGAATATTTAAATCATAATGATACTGTAAGGTACATAGATAAAGAGCAGTGCAGGGCTTGTCATGCTGAAATCTATGATTCCTATATGCAAACAGGAATGGGAAAATCCTTTCATTTTGCCACAAAAGAGTATTCAGCTTTATCGAATTCTGAAATGCCAATAATTAAGGATACTATTAAAAATTTATCCTACCAACCTTTTTGGCAGAATGATAGTCTGTATTTAAAAGAATTCCGAATAAAAGGAAAGGATACTACGCATCAACTCATCAAAAAAGTAAACTATAAGATAGGTAGTGGGCAACATACTAATTCTCACTTATTTGAAATTAATGGCTATGTGTACCAAATGCCGTATACTTATTATTGTCAAGATAAAATTTCAGACTTACCGCCTGGATTTGAAAATGGAAATAACACGCGTTTTTCTCGTGAAATTGGGTTAGAGTGTATGAGTTGCCATAATGCTTACCCAAATCATGTAGAGGGTTCTCTTAATAAATATGAATTTATATCTAGTGGAATAGATTGTGAAAGATGCCATGGGCCCGGTGAGGTGCATGTAAAACAAAAGTTGGCTGGGAATATTATTGATACCTCAAAATACATAGATTATTCAATTGTAAATCCTAAAAGATTACCTTTGGATTTGCAGTTTGACGTTTGCCAAAGGTGTCATTTACAAGGTACAGCGATTTTAAATGAAGGAAAAAAATTCACTGATTTTAAACCCGGTCAGCATTTAAGTGAGGTGATGGATGTCTACTTGCCAAAGTATGAAAATGAAGAGTCATTTATAATGGCCTCACATGTGGATAGATTAAAGCAAAGCGCTTGTTTTAAATCTTCTGAGGTTACTTGTGTTACATGCCATGATCCGCACAAAAGTGTAACTAATTTATCCACTAGATATTTTGATAATAAATGCATGCAATGTCATATTGATTGTAAAGAGGAAGAAACTCAGAATTGTATTTCTTGTCACATGCCAAAATCAACCTCTACTG
Organism: Flavobacteriales bacterium; assembly: GCA_018645865.1. Classification (GTDB taxonomy): domain Bacteria; phylum Bacteroidota; class Bacteroidia; order Flavobacteriales; family BACL11; genus UWMA-0277. The sequence goes on along the minus strand of JABGVU010000079.1, from coordinate 31,512 downwards.
ACATACAGCATGTAAGTATTACTGACCATAAAATAGCGATTCCTTCCACTATAAAAAATGAAAAAGGAAATTTCTTAGGTTTATTTGCCATCAATAATGATACTCCAACTAATTTATCAAAGGCAAAGGCTTATTTAAAGCGTTTTGAAAGCTTTGAGCAAAATCCAATATATTTGGATAGTGCATTTACTCTACTTAATAATACAGCTATTGATTTCCCTTCTTTCATACAATATTTCTATCTTAAGGGTGATAATAAAGGCCTAATTAATTTTGTGATGAGTAATCTCATTGACTCCCTAAAACACAATAATAGTGACTTGGCATTAGCTTATAGTAGAATGGCTGAGGTATTTGCATTAAAAAACTTAACAGTGGATGCTAAAAGGTATTATGATAATGCAGTTTCTCTTATGCCGTTCGTAATTGATTATAAATTAAAGTTAGGAGCTTTTCTAATTGATAACAAACAACTAAAAGCAGCTAAAGTAATTTTTGAAACTGCATTAGCTCTTAATCCTACACATAAAGAGATACACCTAAATTTAGGGTATATATTCATCTTACAGCAAAATTCCCTAAAAGCAGATTTGTATTTAAAACAAGCCATTGCTTTAGATCCTGATTATATATTAGCCTATGAAAATTTAGTTCTTTCAGCACAAATGCAAAATAAAATGAAAGATGTAAAAGTATATCTCAATAAAATTTTAGAAATTGCTCCGAATCATAATGCAAGATTAATTTTAAAAAATCTATAATTTGAAAAGAAAAATAAAATCTAAGAAAAAATCATCTTTCCGTAAGTTTGTAACTGCATTTATTCTTCTTGCAATACTTGGCTGTGTTGGCATGGTGTATGAGTTGTATTCAAGAGTATATCAACCCAATGTAGTTTTACCTGATAATACCGAGAAATATATTTACATTCCAAGTAATTCTGAATTTTCTGATGTAGTAAAAGTGCTTTCAGAAAATGGATTATTGATAAACGCCAACTCCTTTGAGTGGTTAGCAAGACAAAAAAAATACGATACTAATATTAAAGCAGGCAGGTATAGAATTAATAGAGCAGTAAATAATAATGATTTAGTTAATTTATTGCGTTCAGGTAAGCAAACGCCAATAAAAGTTACCTTTAATAATTTGAGAAATAAAGAGCAGTTAGCTGGTAAAATTGCTAGTCAAATAGAAGCGGATTCTTTATCAATTATAAAATATATTACTGATACTACATTCTTAAATAAATTAAAACTTAACACTGACAATGTAGCTTGTTTATTTATTCCTAATACTTATGAATTTTATTGGAACACTTCAGTAGAGGGTTTTGTGAATAGAATGGTAAAAGAGTATTCAGATTTCTGGAATTCTAATCGAAAGAAAAAAGCTGCTGAAATAAAATTTAATTATTATCAAGTTGCAGTTTTGGCTTCAATAGTGGAAAAAGAGCAAAGTATAAAAAAAGATGAACGCCCTGAGATTGCGGGATTATACCTTAATCGTTTGAAAAAACGGATGAAGTTAGAATCTGATCCAACGCTTATTTTTGCACTTGGTGATTTTACAATAAAGAGAGTGTTGAATAAAGATAAAAAAGTTGATTCGCCTTATAACACTTATAAGAACAAAGGCTTACCTCCTGGTCCTATCTGTATTCCCTCAATTAATGCAATTGATGCTGTGTTGAATGCAAGCGAACATAATTATATTTTTATGTGTGCTAAAGAGGATTTTACTGGCTATCATAATTTTGCGAAAACTTATGCCAAACACCTCATAAATGCGCGTAAATATCAAAAGGCATTAAATAAGAGGGAAATTATGCGTTAATTGTATAAATTTGCAACCAATTTAAGAAAGAAAAATGACAAAGATTAAGTTTGGAACAGATGGTTGGAGAGCCATTATTGCAAAGGAATACACTACTGATAATGTAGCAAAAGTAAGTATTGCTGTGGCCGATTGGTTGAACGAGAATAATGATAACCCTTCAGTAGTAATTGGACATGATTGCCGTTTTTCAGGAGAACTGTTTGCAGAAACTGCTGCTAAGGTTTTAGCTAGTAAAGGAGTATTGGTGAAAATTGCAAAAGGCTTTGTTTCTACTCCTATGGTTTCCTTAGGTGTGGTGAAAGAAAAAGCATCTTTGGGTGTGGGGATTACTGCTTCTCATAATCCGCCATCTTATAATGGTTATAAATTAAAAGGTGATTTTGGTGGTCCGCTTTTACCTGCTGATATTACAGCTGTTGAAAATAGAATTCCTAATGCTAATTCAGTAGATTATAATGCAATGAGTATGGAGGATTTGGTTGCTGAAGGTAAAGTAATTTATGTTGATTTGGAAGATATGTATTGCAAGCATGCGGCCGCAAGTTTTGATTTAAATGCTATCCGTAATTCAGATATGAATTTTGCTTATGATGCTATGTTTGGTGCTGGAATGAATGCTGTAAAACGCTTATTACCTGAGGCTACTTTATTGCATTGTGATGATAACCCTGGGTTTTTAGGCACTGCTCCAGAGCCAATTCACAGGAACTTGCAAGAGTTTTCGGAATTGATGAAAAATAATAAGTTGGATTGTGGTTTAGCTACTGATGGTGATGCTGATAGAATTGGGCTTTATGATAGTAAAGGAAATTTTGTTGATTCACATCATATTATCCTTTTACTAATTCACTACATGGTGAAATATAAAGGAATGTCAGGAAAAGTAGTTACTGCATTTTCTTGTTCTGTTAAAGTAGAACAAATGTGTAAGTATTATGATTTGGATCAAGAAACGGTTCAGATTGGCTTTAAGCATATTGCAGGAAAAATGATAACTGAAGATGTGTTGCTAGGAGGAGAGGAATCAGGAGGTATTGCTACTTCAGGTCATATTCCTGAGCGTGATGGAATTTGGATGGGATTAATTCTGTTTGAATTTATGGCAAAATCAGGAAAATCACTAGAAAACTTAATTGATGAGGTTTATGCAATTGTTGGTGAGTTTGCTTTTGAGCGTATTGATTTGCATATTGATAATGATAAGAAACTAAAAATCATTGAAGATTGTAAAGCAGGAGAGTTTACTCAATTCGGAAAATATAAGGTTGATAGAATTGAAACTATTGATGGCTTTAAATTCTTTTTTGATGCTGATACTTGGCTTTTGATTCGTCCTTCAGGTACTGAGCCTGTTTTGCGTACTTATGCTGAAGCTTCTACACAAGAAAAAGCATTTGATATCTTGGAAGATGCTAAGGCAACTATCTTGTAAATGAGACATTTATTTCTGATATTATTTGCTTGTTTTTATTTGCAAATAAATGCTCAGGACTGGAAAACTACAACCTATCAAAAAAATGGTTGGGGTATAGACTCACCTACCATTATAGATAAGAAAAAGAGAAATGTATTATTATTTTCTGAGGCTGCAATCTATACTGTTTCTTTAGTAGGTTTAAATCAACTTTGGTATACTGATTATCCTAAAAGTAGTTTCCATTTTATAAATGATAATGGGGAATGGCTACAAATGGATAAATTAGGCCATATGACATCTTCTTACTATAGTGGTGTTGCAGGAATTAAGGCTTACAAATGGACTGGGATGAAACGAAAAAATGCAATTTGGTATGGTGGTTTGACAGGAACTTTTTTTTTAACAATTATAGAAGTGTTAGATGGTCAATCAGCAGAATGGGGAGCTTCATCAGGAGACTTATTAGCAAACACTATAGGTTCCTTATTGGCAATTGGCCAAGCATTAAAATGGAATGAGCAAAGAATACAACTTAAATACTCATATTCTCCTTCAGAATGGGCTAATAAAAATACTGAACAGTTAGGAGGGAATCATTTGCAAAGAGCTTTAAAAGATTATAACGGACAAAATTACTGGTTATCATTTAATCTAAAATATTTATTTGATATTCAAACTACCAATTTCCCTCAATGGTTAAATGTTGCAGTAGGACATGGTGCTAATGGAATGCTTTCTGCTTATCAAAAGAAAAATGATTCTCCGAGAAGAAGACAGTTTCTGCTTTCATTAGATGTTGATTTAACTAGGGTAAAAACAAAAAATAAATTACTTAATACAGTTTTACATTCTTTGGGTTTTATAAAATTCCCAATGCCAACTTTAGAGCTTAGTAATGGAAAATTACATGCTCATCCAATATATTTCTAATGCAATTTCAACTTGGCGATAAAATTCTTTTCAAAACTGAAAATCAGAAAGGAGAAATAGTTAAAATTAATTCTGCTTACAAGGTAACCGTACAAACTGAAGATGGTTTTGATGTATTGGCTTCTGTAAAAGATTTAGTGAAAATTGAAATAAATACGGATAAGGATATAGCTTACGGCAATTACTTTCATCAAAAGGATAGTGATAATAAGTCAAGTAATTCTTTTAAACGAGATAAAAGTGCTAACGTTTTAAAAATAGACTTACATATTGAACTTTTAAGTGAAAGTTATCAGTATTTGGATAATTTTGAAATTGTTCAGATTCAATTGAATGAATGTCATCTAAGAATTGAAAAGGCATTAAACAGCAATTATCAGAAACTAATTATTGTACACGGAATAGGAACTGGCAGTCTTAAAGCTGAAGTACATAAATTATTACGTAACTATAATTTACGCTTTTATCTGTCTAAGGATGCTGGTGCGACTGAAGTAATGTTGTAAGCTTACTTATTATTTTCTAATCTTTCAAGTATTTCAACAATTTGATTATGCGAAATTCTTTTAGCAATTATCTTTTTATCTTTATCTAATAAATAAATAACAGGAGTAGAGTAGATGTCATATTTATCTCTCCAATCACTACTTGCTACAGGATTTCCTTCATCATCATGATTAATGTCTGCTACATTTATCCAATCGCCAGTTTCTTGTTTATTGATAAATTTCTTCCATTCTTTCTTGTCAAATTCTGTTGCTACAGCTAAGGTCTTTATATTATATCCAACTGATATTAATGAGTCTACATTATGTTTAATTTTAGGAATTTCTTTTTTACAATGCCCACATGTAGGGCCAAAAAATACTAATACTGTATAGTCAGCCTTAATTTCTTGAATTGTATGTGTTATTCCTAAAGTATCTTTCATGAAAGGTCTTCCGTAAAAATCAAGAAATTCTGATGCTTTTCTACCAATTAAGTTGGGTGCTATTTTTTGGGCTCTATCCGCAATTTTAACCAACTGTGTTGAATCCACCCAATCACATTCATTAGTGATGTAATATTTTTCTACCATATGTACAAAAACAGCATCCATTCCCATAATTTTTGATCTTTCATAGGTTGAAGTTATATAGGATACTACATATTGAAAAATATCCCCATTTGATTTTGAAAGTTCAATAAGAATATCAGCAGAAACATTAATAGAATCTGGGTGTTTTACTGTTAATTTATCCAAGTACTGCTCCATCTTGTTAAAGAAAATAGGCGTTCTTAGCATTCTTGCGTCAGAGAAATCAATATTATCCCAAAAGTGCTTTTTATAAAATCTGTATGGAAATGTTTTGTCAGGATTACCTGTGCTATCTAATGGTGATTCTGGGATTTCAATTTCAGTAGTTGCAGTAACAATTTTTGAGAAAAATTTATCCTTATTATTTATCATAAAATCTGACCTGAACTTTTTTACTTTTACATCAATAGCATGAGCTTTTTCTTGTAATACTTTTTTTGCATCTCCTTCTGCAGTTTCAAGTTGCTTTCTTATTGGTGTTACTTCTTTCTGCATTTGAGTAATAAAATTTAAATACTCATAAAAAGGAGGGTTTTCATTTGAGTTTTCAAAAGACATACTGCCAATTAAATCATCAAGTTTAGTTGAGAATGAAAAATGCTGTTCTGATACTATGATATCAAAGTATTTTTGATCTGCTAATACAACTAAATACATTCCTCCTTGTAATTCTCTTTTTCCTTCAAAGGAAAATTTTCCGTTTACCACTTCTGTAGTATCTGTAGCATATTGTTTTCCTCCAAAGTAATAAGCCAACATAACTGAGGTGTCTTGGAGTCCTTCTATTTTGCCACTAATAGTATAACCTATTACCTCTTTGTTAATTTTCTTTTTACCAAATTTATTTTGTGAATAAGACAGAGATGCTATGATTAAGCAAAGGATAAATAGTAACGTTATTTTTCTCATAATATATTTTTAAGTCCGCAAAATTAAGAATCAAAACGAATAATACAAAAAACTATTGTTTATTTTTAAGATAACCTTCCAAAAATATAACACCAATGATAATGCTACCTCCTATATAAAATGAAGGGCTCATAAGTTCAGATTCTTTAAAAATCAAAAGTGCTAATAAAATGCTGTAAATTGGCTCCATGTTTATTGCCATTATTAATGAAAAGGGAGTAATGTGTCTCATGATTTCGGTCAACCAAACAAAAACCATTGCAGTACAAAGCGTTCCTAAAACAATAAGGTATGTTAGATCAGTAATGGAGATTCTAGTTGTGAATACAGTGTAATCTTGTTGGGAAAATAAAATGCAACTGATAATTATTACGCCAGAAAGCATTTCAATCATTGTAATTTTTGCAGCTCCAACTTTATTGATATACTTAGCATTAAACAAAGTAAATAGAGTAGCAAGCAAAGCAGCTATTATACCATAAAAATATCCCCAAAAGTACTTAGTTTCAGCCCCCATAATAAAGGCTAATGCTAATACTACTACTACACCCATTATTACTTCATAAAAAAGAAATCTTCTTTTGAAAAAAAAAGGTTCAATCAATGCTGAAAACAGAGATGAGGTGGCTAGACAAACTACAGCAACTGATACAGTTGACACTTTTATTGACTCAAAAAAGCATAACCAATGAAAGGTAACTAAAGCACCAACACCTAAAAGGCCAATAAGATCTTTTTTGCTAACACTAAATAATTGTTTTTTAAAAGCGAGAAAGACAGCAATACTAATAAAAGCGATACCCATTCTGTACCAAACTAAATGAATTGCACTTAATGAAATTAATTTCCCAAATACTCCAGTCAATCCTAAAATAACTACCATTAAGTGTAGTGAAGTTAGTTTATATTTCTTTAGTATGGTATACATGAATTAAATTGATAATTTTGTGCAATAATACAATATAAGAATGAAGATAATTATTTCTCCAGCTAAAAAACTTGCTACTGATAATTTTATTACTAAAGGAACATCTAATCAGTTTTTAGAAGAAGCTAATTATCTAGTAAAGGAATTAAAAACTTATACAGTAAGCGATATAAAAAGTTTGATGAATTTGAGTGATAATTTAGCTCAATTAAATTGGAAAAGATTTCAGCAGTGGAATGCTAAAGATGTAGGGCAAGCTTTATTTATGTTTAAAGGAGGTGTTTACCAAGGATTGAAAGCAGAAACATTTTCTAATATTGAATTAGACTTTGCACAAGAAAACCTGCGAATATTATCAGGATTATATGGTTTGTTAAAGCCGAAAGATTTAATTTATCCTTATCGTTTAGAAATGGGAACAAAACTAATAACCAAAACTGGAAATAATTTATATAAATTTTGGGGTGAAAAGTTACATCAATCTCTTAAAGAGGAACTAGAAAAGGGAGAGGAGATTATTAACTTAGCGTCAGAGGAATATAGTAAAGCAATTCATCTCAATAAATTTATTAACCCTGTAATTACTCCTGTTTTTAAGGATTTTAAAACTGGAAAATTAAAGGTGATTTCTTTTTTCGCTAAAAAAGCTAGAGGAGAGATGGCGAATTTTATTATTAAAAATAAAATAAAAAAATCTGAGAGTTTAAAATCGTTTTCAAATTTGGGTTATCAATTTACAGAAGAAACTGAAAAATCAGAGTTTTTGTTTGCTAGATAATATGTTGAGCGAATAAGAATTATTTAGGAAATCAATATTTAATTTGTATTGTATTCTTTAATTAATTACATTTACCAATTAATTAAATAAATTACAATGAAAAACTTCTATACTTTACTATTTGCTTTTCTACTAGCATTTTCAACTTCTAATGTTCTAGCTCAAACAGGTCCTTGCTCACTCTCTGGAGTCAGTAATTACATTGACTTTACATCATCATCAACTATAATGATGCATGTGTCTGTTAATGGAATCTCACAATATACTTATGTTTGGAATGACGGTACAATAGGTTCTTCTAGTCAAAAACCATTTTACTCAGGTTGGTGCGTAACTGTTACTGATATTATAACAGGTTGTGATACTACAATTTGCGAAAGTTGCATTCCGACTGGCGGAGTAGGACCTTGTAATATGATGTACGCTCCTGTATGTGGATGTGATGGAAATATTTATAATAATGATTGTATTGCTATGTATAATGGAATATTTACTTATACATCTGCTATTGGTCCTAACGGTCAATTATTACCTTGTGTGCCTCCAATTCCATCTTGGGATTGTGTTAATGGTGCTTGTATAGATCCTTTAACAGGTAATGGTCAGTACCTTTCAGCTACTGCATGCTTACTTGCATGTATGCCACCAGTTCCATCTTGGGATTGTGTTAATGGTGCTTGTATAGATCCTTTGACAGGTAATGGTCAATATCCTACCTTTAATGATTGTGTATTAGATTCTTGTAATGTTATGCCTCCAGCCCCATCTTGGGATTGTGTTAATGGTGCTTGTATAGATCCTTTGACAGGCAATGGTCAATATACTACCCTTAATGATTGTATATTAGATTCTTGTATTGTTATTCCTCCAGTTCCATCTTGGGATTGTATTGGAAATGCTTGTGTAGATCCTGGAACAGGAATGGGAATGTATCTTATTCAAGCCATTTGCACTTCTGTTTGTACAGTAAGTGCAATAGAGGAGCAAACTACAAACAAAAAACTTCTTAAAATAACTGACCTATTAGGAAGAGAAACAAAAGGGACTAAGAATGAGGTACTCTTTTATATCTATGATGACGGAACAGTAGAAAAAAGCATAGTTATAGAATAAGATAATAGTTTAAATATGATGCGCAATAAAGTTTTATATATATATCTTTTCTTTATTGGCTTATTGTCCTGTAAGAATGATGTTGAAATCATTAATGATAATGATGCACCATATTATGGTGAAATTCCTACTTTGTTGTTGGAAAATTATGTAAACCGATTATATATTGACTTGCTTGGAAGAGAGCCTTTTGATATAGAAATGGAAAATGATGTTCAGTTTTTAAAAGATAAAGATATTACTTTAGAAAGTAGGGGCGACTTGATAATAAAACTACAATCTGATACCAGTTTTATCGAAGGAGATTCATCTTATAAATTTGCATATTATCATAGGATGTATGATATGATAAAAGTACGATTAATTGAGGGGGCTTCTAATAATTATATAGAGTCTCAATTAGGTAATCATTATTCGGCTTATTTAGTTGATTCAGTTAATGGCAATATGCTGGATGCTAATAAGAAACTTGTAAATTATCATAAACTAAATAATGTTTTAATATCTGAATTGCAATACTATAACGGGTTTATTGAAATCAATGAGATGCATAGAAGAATGATTTTCAATTCAGTTTATGATAATATTAACATGAATACTTTTAATTTTATTAATGCTGCTTTTGACAATCTTCTTTTTCGTTATCCAACACAGTATGAATTTGATGAGGTATATAAGATTATTGAAGATAATACTGCTCAAATAGTACTAGGAGGATCAGTCAATAATAAAGGTGATTTTACACATCTTATTTGTAATACTAAAGAATTTTATGAAGGTACTATTGTATGGTGTTTTGGTACTTTGTTAGCAAGAAATCCAACTACTCAAGAAACAACTGTTTTAATGGAAACTTATTTTGTGGATAAAGATTTTCAGAAAATGCAAAGAGCAATAATGAAAACAGATGAATATGCTCACTTTAACTAATCGCTTATGAAAAAGATAACTCTATTATTTTTCTGTTTATCAGTATTAGCGACATCTTGTAAGAAGGATGATATTATTTATGATGTAAACCAAGTGAACGCAACTTCATATAATGCAAATAAAAATAAGTTAAAAACTATATCTCAATATATCTCTATCTTATACGCTAATTTGTTTCAAAAGGCTTTGTCAGCAAATGAATTAGTAGAGATTACAAACTGTATTGAATCAATTGGAGATAAAGAAGTTGCTCATGAAATAATCTTAAGTAATTTTATGAATAAATCAGCAGTCACCATGCCATCTGATTCACTTATGAGGACTGATGTTAATGCTTTTATTGAACAAACCTATAAGCGGTTTTATGTACGCGATTTAACAGAGGCAGAACGAGAATTCTTCTTATTTTTTTTTGCATCACATCCTGATGTATCAGTAGAGATGGTGTATTCTGCATTTTCTTTGTCTAATGAATATCAGTTTTATTAATATGAAAAGAAGAAATTTTTTAAAAAATACAGCCTTAGGTGCTGCTGCTATCACAGCTCCTTTTATTTTGCCAAGTGGTAGATTGTTTGCTGCAACTGGAAGTCGTATGGCCGATCATGTTGTTTTTGTTGCATTTGCAGGAGGAGTTAGGCAGCAAGAATCTATTTTACAAAGATATTTAGATGATAGTCAAGATTATCCAAGTGCTGGAAATATTATGTATAACATGTTTGATGGAGCGCCACCCACTGATAAGATTGTTTACGGTACAGATGGAATAATAAGCGGAGACACTCCAATCCCTAAATTATTATCTCAAACTTTACAGCAACAAGGCACTTTATTCAAAGAAGTAAATGCATCAACAGTTGGTCATTATGCTGGAGTAAATACTTTGTTGACCGGAAATTATTTATATTCTCAAGGCTTGAGAATGAAACCTTCAATGCCAACGATATTTGAATATCTCAGAAGACATCAAGGGGTAAAGGCAACAAAAACTTGGTTTATAGGAAATGGAATTGGTAATTCACTGCCTTTATTGGATTATAGTTTACACCCTGATTATGGCTCTCAATTTGGAGCTAATTTTTTAGCGCCTACAATTACTTTTGGTGATGATGGAGAAAAGCATCTTAAAAATGCAAAAATATATCATCCTGAAGATGAGTTGGACCCTATGTATAAAATGAAATATTTTTTAGACAATGTATGGTATTCACAAGGGAAACCTTTGCCTAATATTGGTAATACTGAAGAAGAAAAAGCAGAGATTAAGCAATTTGTAAAAGATATGTTTGAGAAAAAAGAAAATGGAACAATTGTTCATCCTCCAGTTGGAGGCAATAGAGATGGACAAACTATAGGTTATGCTTGTGAAGTGCTAAAACGTTTCAGACCTACGTTTTCAGTAGTTTATTTATCATCTGTAGATGCCTGTCATTCTGATTTCTCAGGCTACTTAAAAAGTTTGCACGCAACTGATCATGCTGTTGGTCATTTATGGGATTATATTCAAAATAATATACCTGAAATGGCTAATAACACAACTTTAATTGTTTCGCCAGAACATGGTAGAAATTTAGAATCGAATAATATTGTTGATGCTAATGCTTTTACTGGCTTTGATCATTCAGATGCTAATAGTAGAAGGATCTTTAACATGGTGATTGGTCCTGGAGTTGATTCGAATCTAACAATAGGAAATGAAAATAATCAAATTGGAGATATTGTAAATATTACACCAACAATAGCTGAGATTTTAGGGTTTAAAAATGAGATGATGGGTGCAGGACTTACGGCTAGTAATAACTCCTTATTTGATTTGATATAAAAATGAGAAAGAGTCTTTATATAATTATAGTTGCTCTTGTTTTTCATGCCTGTAAGAAAGATGGAGAAATTAACCCTTATGATAATTCTAATTTGAATCCTCCTGAAGACACAACTGTAAATTACTTCTCTGATCCAACTACTATTCAAGCACTTCATAATAATATTTTTATTCCTACTTGTGCAAATTCGGGTTGTCATGATGGAACTTTTGAACCTGACTTTAGGACTATTGAAAGTTCGTACAACACGCTTGTTTATCAACCAGTAATAAAAAATGATAATACAAATGCTTATGAGTTTAGAGTAAAGCCAAGCAGTTCTGATAAGTCAATCTTGTACAAAAGGTTAATTGAAGATATTGACGGTATATCAGGAATTATGCCACTCTCAGCAGAATATAACCCTGAGCATTATTGGTATGATCATAAGGAAGAATATATTCAAAATATAAAAGATTGGATTGATAATGGAGCAAAAGATATATTTGGTAATTCACCTTTGCAACCCAATAATATTCCTGAAATGAGAGGTGCAATCGCTTTTGTTACAGGGCAAAATACTCCTTTGCCAAGGGAGCTGCCTAGAGGTACGATATATGTGCCTGCAACAGCTAATTCAATTGATTTATGGTTCTCGGTTCAGGATGATATTTTAACTTCTAATCAACTAAGTTATAATAAAATTAAATTTTCTACAAATTTATTTAATTTTGAAAATAAACCTGAATTTCCTTTGGGAATTATTACACCACCTAAAAATGAAACAGGATATTATGGAAGTGCAACTGATGATTTTTATCATAAGTACACACTAGATATGTCATCTTATAATTCTGGGGATATTGTTTTTATTAAGATATTTGTAAAAGATGATATTAATCCGGTTACCGAAATTCCATCTAATGGATCGGATTATAATATTGTCAAACACTTTACATTTACAGTGCAGTAATAATGAAAGGGATAACTTGCATATTACTAGCTGTATCAATAATTTTTTCAAATTGTAAAAAAACGGAAGTTGAAAATGAGTTTTCAATTAGTTTGATTGAAATGAATCCTTCTGAAATTATTGAGTTCGAAGAAAATATTAATGTAAGAATTTCTTATAGTCATCCTCAGGGTTTTGTGGGTTTTTCTGACCCTGACTATTTATCATTAGAAATAAAGGATAGCCGACTTTCTAATTCTGATTATTATCATTTATTTCCATTAAATCCTCCTCAGAGTGAAGTTTCAATAACAGGTGAAATACTTATTGAGGTTGATGCTCCATTTATATTTGGTAATGGAAATACAGAAACATTAACTTTTACTATTCGTATTCAGGATAAAAATAAGAATTGGAGCAATAAAGTTACTACTGATTTAATTACAGTAAATAAATAATGAAATATTTTTTTATTTTGGTTTTTATGTGTTTTGGAAATGGTATTCTCGCACAGTATACCATGTCCAACCAAACTGTATTTGATTGTGAGGGGACATTAACCGATAGTGAAGCCAATACGAATAACCCAGGATGGTATACGCATAATGAGAGTTTTTCCTTTACTATTTGTCCTGGAGGAGCTATTTCTATTGCAATTAATTTTTCTTTTTTTGAAACGGAACCACAGAATGATTATGTAATAATTTATGATGGTCCAAACAATACCTTTCCAATATTGGGAGGGCCATATTCTGGTGTAAATTTACCTCCTCAGATCACCTCCTCTGGCTGCATTACTATCGATTTTATTTCGGATGTTAATGTTGCTGCTGAAGGATTTGAATTGAGTTGGGAATCTCAAATTTCTATACCACAACCTCCTGTAATTAGTTTGCCTACTGCTGTAAGTTGTAGCTTAAATACTTTAATTATTGAACTGGATCAAAATATTCATTGCGATTCAGTTGGGACAGCTCAAGTTTTTGTTGGGGGACAATTAAATCAAACGGTAAATGCGATAGCTTTAAATTGTATAAACGACTCTACTAATCAGGTTCAGCTTTCTCTTTTTCCTGGCTTAAATGAAAGTGGTATTTATACTCTTTCTTTTCAGTCTTATTTTCAGGATGCTTGTGATAGTATTTGGGATTTAACATCAACCTTCCAGTTCATAATAAATGATTGCCCTTTAGAGGTAGAGTTAACGGCAAATAATGATACTATTTGTGTAGGAGAATGTGCTGAATTATATGCAACTGTAAATGGTGGAGATGTCACTTCTTATTCTTATAGTTGGAATCCTGCTTGGAACAATAGTCCTGGTGTATGGACAGTTTGTCCTTTAGTAACAACTAGCTATATTGTTACAGTAAGTGATGCTAGTATGGCAGCTCCACAAAGTGACACCATAACTATTGTGGTCTTAAATCCTCCTATAACTCAAGTACCTATTAGTATTTGTCAAACTGCTCCTTCAATTAATGTAACAGCTAATCCTGCTGGTGGATGGTGGTGGGGAACAGGAATTACAAGTGGAAACAATGGAACATTTAACCCAAATGCATTGGTAGCAGGAACCTATACAGTTACGTATGGAATTGGTGGTTGTTCTGATGATTTGGATGTCACAGTCTTAGGCGTAAATGCAGGGCCAAATATTTCAGCTTGTTTCAACACTAATTTTAATATTACAACATCTTCAACTACTCCAGGAGGAACTTGGAGCTCAACTTGTAATTGCGTTCAAGCAAATGGTAATATTACAACAGGAAACGGACCTTCAGTAATTACAGCAATTTATACGCTTCCGAATGGTTGTTCAGATACCTTATTGATAACAGTTGCTGGGGTTACTACTCAGATAGATGATACACTTTGTCAGAACTCAGGAAATTACGGACTTTCTTTTACACCTGTTAATGGGGTATGGTCAGTATTTCCAGATAACCCTCAACAGCCAAGTTTATGTCTAAACACTGTTTTACAATTTCCATTTCAGGATGGTTTTGAATTAGGATTGAGTAATTGGACACAAGACCCTGCAAATGATTTTGATTGGGTGGTTAGTAGTGGAACCACTCCTTCAGGAGGTACAGGTCCATCATCAGCTTTTGAAGGCTATAATTATATTTATACAGAAGCATCTAGTCCAAATAACAATTCAAAAGAAGCTGCAATTATTAGTCCTTGTTTGAATTTATCGGCTTACGACAATCCTATTTTACATTTTTGGTTTCATAAACAAGGAGCAGGACAAGGTAGTTTTGCTGTTGATGTTTCAATTGATAATGGTTCCACTTGGACATGGAATCATTGGTATCAAGCAGGTGATTTAGGTAGCCTTTGGCAAGAAGCAGTAATTGACTTATCAGCTTTTAATGCTACTGAAGTAAAATTAAGATTAAGAGTAATTACAGGCACATGGCAATCGGATGTTGCAATAGATAAGTTATCAATTTTAGGAGGGCCAGTAACGGTTGATGGGTTCTTCCTGACAGATGTAGCTAATAGTGGATTACATAATTTAATATATTCTATACAGGGGTGTGATGATTATGTTGATATTTTAGTGAATGAGATTAATGCAGGTTCTGATTTAGTAGTTTGCCCTTCTGAGGCACCTTTTAATTTGACTGGTAGTCCATTAGTTGGAGCATGGAATGGTACACATATTACGAACCAAACTATGGGTACTTTTGATCCTTCTTTAGGAATCGGAAATGATATAGTAACTTATACTTTTGGTGGGTGTACCGATACTGCAGAGGTTTTAGTTGTGGATACTGATATTCAGATTGACACTTTATTCCTTTGTATGAATGAGGGAGTTCAGCAATTGGATTTAGCAACAGTACCTAGAACCCCAGCTAATGGAATTTGGGCTGGAAATGGGATAATTAACACTAATTTACCAGGAGAATTTAGCCCACAAATTTCTGGGACAGGAATTCATACTTTAACTTTTACAGCTAATAATTGTTCAGATAATTTAATTGTAAAAGTTGCTTCTCAATCGGTATTAATTGACACCCTAATTTGTCAATCTTCTCCTGATGTAATTTTAAATGCAAATCCTAGTGGCGGTTATTGGGTAGGTAATGCTATTGTTGATAATAATCAGGGTTTGTATGCTCCAAGTCAATTAAGTTTAGGTCAGCACTATGTTGCTTATACAGCTCCTAATGGTTGTGTAGATACTTTTAGTATTACGATTTATGATTTACCGCAATTAAATCTTTCTGGGCTTAATTTAACTTATTGTTTTAAGGATACCAATATTTTTGTAAATACAGCACCAACAGGGGGTGTGCTTTCAGGAAATGGAATTAATGGATCCTACTTTAACCCTTTACAGGCAGGAGAAGGGTATCATACAATTACTTATTCATACGGAAGTGGAATTTGTACTGAAACTATTGATTTTGTTGTTTTAATAAGTGGTGAATTATTGGCTGATGTTTATAGTTCAGAAGATACTATTTGTAATGGAGATTATATTAATATAGGCGTAAATGCTAGTGGAGGAATTGGAGATTATAATTTTAGTTGGGATAACGGTTTAAGTAATAGTTTTAATCATTTAGTGAACCCTTCAATTAGCACACTTTATATAGTTTCAGTTTCTGATGGCTGTTCTGATGATGTTGTTGATAGCATTCCTCTATTTGTATTTCCGAACTTTTTAGCTAGTTTTTCTACTTCAACTAAACTTTGTTATGGTGAGCTAGGTTTTGCAAAAGTGAATGTCATGCCGACTGCAAATTACACCTACTTATGGAACACTAACCCGGTTAGCCTTACAGATAGCATTATTGATTTTGTAAATAATAGATATGAAGTTGTTGTTACTGATGTTTCTACCAACTGTGAATTGTCTGATACCATTAGCATTCCTGGTTATGATGAAATTGATGCTTTGTTTTTTGCTAACAAAACAGAATGTATTTCTTTAATTGATGCCGAATTTCAATTTTTAGATAATAGTATTGTTAATCCTATTGAGTTGAGTCAAGCTTCTTTTTGGAATTTTGGAGATAATTCAAAAACTCCTTATGTGTTTGCAGAAAACCCCATACATGTATATGCTGATACGGGTTTGTTTTCTGTTGAATTAATATTAGCTAATACTGGAGGGTGTATAGATTCCTTTGCAATTGAAGTGTGTATTAATGCTGATAATAAAATATTTACACCAAATAGTTTTACGCCAAATGGCGATTATTGTAATGATGAATTCTATGCAAAAGGATTGGGGAGTTTTTATTCTTTTAATATTAAAATTCATAAAAGATGGGGTAGTGAAATAATTTTTGAATCGAATGAAATTTTACTCACCACTCCCTCACAGGATGGTAATATCTGTAATAATTTTGAAAATACGGATCCGTATTATAAAATGGGCAGTTGGAATGGGGTTATGCTTGATGGAAATTTATCAATCCAAGGAGTATATCCTTTTGTAATTGAATATAAACAAACTAAGGCTAGTTTAACTGAAGTTATTGTTGGTCATATAACTTTAATAAGATGATAATACTTAGTACAGGACTTGGTAATGGCATAATAACTATTTTATTGATTCTATTAATAATTTTACTGTTAATGCTGTTTCGGAAAAAGTATATTTTTAAAGGATTAGCAATTATTAATAAAGTAATCTTTCCATCTTTAATTAGAAAAGATTTATCTAAACTTAAAGGCTATAAAAAATTAATTTTTGGATATAGATATTGGGTTACAAAAAATAGTTTGTAAATTACTCTCCACTTTTGAAGTCATAGCTAAATACTAATATTTCCCACTTACTGTTATCATTTTGTTTTAGTATCATTTTTTCAGTATGATCTTCTGTTAATTCGTAATTAACATCATAATCTATCACTACATAAAATCCATCCTCCATTCCTTCTATTTTGCTTTGGAAAAATATTTGAGTTACTTCACGACTCTTTAAATCTCCAAATTCATTCATTTCGGAATTAACAAATCCTATCCAGTTATCTTGTTTAGTTATTGCTTTGACCTCTTTTGAAAGTAAATAATAAGCATTATCATATTTCTTATTATTAATATCACTCAACCAACTTTTAGCAACTTTACTAGCATCTTTAATGTATTGATCGGTATATTTTTGTGCACTTGATGAATAAATGTTTATTACTGAGATAAGCATTAGAATTAATTTTCTCATGTTAAATTTTTAGATGGGTAAAAATAGTGATTTCCAGATTGAATCATCAATAAAACGCATTTTAAAAGAATTAAATATTGTTTGATTGATTAGAATTGCTTTTTAAAATAGACTAAATTCATAAGTTTGTAGTGTAAGTTATTAACGGTCTTATCTAGTGTATAAACCTTTCTTACTAGCACAGAATATTTTATTTTATAATACGACAGCTTCATTGTAACACATTGATATATAGGTTTTTACGTATTTCATTATTTTTATTAGTATTTGGTTTTATAAAGTTATTTTAAAAAGTTGATTTATTTTTAATTTTTGTAGTTATTAACAATAAATATTAAACTTATCTAGTAAAATTTAAATTGCATCATATTTTTTCCTATATTAGTGCCAATAAAATTTTATTAACCAAAAAAAATAATATGGCTTATAAGCACACAAACGAAAGAGGTACAACTTACTATTTACACAAGCAAGAAGTTACTTTAAAATCAACAGGAAATGTACAAACTATATATTTCTTTGCTAAGGAAGAGTTAACTGTTTCTAAAAAAGGAAATCCAGTAACTTGTTTAGACGCTTTACCTGACGGTAAAATGGTTAAAGAAAATAGCAGAACAGGTTTACCATTTGTTAAAAAGAAATAAGTTTTTTTCTTATAAAAAGAAAAGCCCTAACATTTTGTTAGGGCTTTTTTTATTTTTTTGGTATTGTTTAATCTCTAAGCGCGATATAATAAAGTAAATAGGTGACTGCTGCTAATGCTGCAACTACATAGGTGCTAGCGGCCCATTTTAAAGCGTCATTTGCATAAGTTAATTCTTGCTCACTTGTTATACCTGATGATTTTAGCCATACCAAAGCTCTTCTGCTTGCATCAAATTCTACAGGTAAAGTGATTAATGTAAATACAGTTACAATAGCTTGTAAAATTATAAATAACATTAACATATTTTGCCAGCCAAGACCAATAAAACTTCCTCCGATTAATCCAATAATAAAAACTGTACTCATCATTTTATTACTAAAACTTACAATTGGAACCATTTGTGATCTCATTTGTAACCATTGGTAAGCTGTAGCATGTTGAACGGCATGCCCACATTCATGTGCAGCAATTGCAGCAGCAGACACATGCCTTCCTTGGTAAACATCAGGGCTTAGGTTTACGGTTTTATCCATTGGGTTGTAGTGGTCGGTTAATTTACCAGGTACCGATATGACTTTTACATCATTTATATTGTTATCCGCCAACATTCTCTCGGCTATTTCTTTACCACTCATTCCTGAAAGGGTAGGAATCTTACTGTATTTCTTTATTTTACTTTTAAGTTTTGAGTTCGCTATACCTCCAGCAATCATAAAGGCAATCATTATTATCCAAATCATAGTTATATTTTATTTTTTCGCAAAATTAGGAAAAATTCCTCCTTATTATACAACAATAATATAGTAATTTTGTTGTGTAAAACTTAAGCAAATGAAACGACCGTTAATTTTAGTAACCAATGATGATGGTATATCAGCCTTAGGAATCCGTAATTTAATTCGAATTATGAACGATTTTGGTGATGTTGTTGTAGTTGCTCCAGATGGGCCTCAGTCAGGAATGGGACACGCAATTACGATTGATTCGACTTTAAGATGTGATAAGATAGTAGTTGATAAAGGATCTCAAAGAGAATATGCATGTAGTGGTACTCCTGTTGATTGTGTGAAATTAGCAGTTAATCAGTTGTTGGAAAGAAAACCTGATTTATGTGTTTCAGGTATTAATCATGGTTCTAATTCATCAATCAATGTTATTTATTCAGGCACTATGTCAGCAGCTGTTGAGGGAGCTTTGGAGGGAATTCCCTCTATTGGTTTTTCATTGTTAGATTATACTCATGATGCTGATTTTTCTGAAGCAGAAATATACATAAGAAAAGTAACACAATCAGTATTAGATCAAGGTATGGATAAAGGTGTTTGTTTGAATGTTAATATTCCGAAAATAAAAGAAGATCAGGTAATCAAAGGAATTAAAATATGTAGGCAATCTAATGCAAATTGGGAGGAGGAGTTTGATAAAAGGATTGATCCAAAGGGTAGAGTTTATTATTGGCTTACAGGTAAATTTGTTAATTATGATAAAGGAACAGATACTGATGAGTGGGCATTAGCAAACCATTATGTATCGATTGTTCCAGTTCAATTTGATATTACAGCTTATTCTTCAATATCATCCTTAAGTAGAATATTTTCTAATTATGAATAGAGATGTAGCTAAAGGTTTTTCTATTGGTGTTTTTGCCCCAATTACTGCATTCGTTATTTATGTAGGTTTTTATCTGGAGGTTGAATTCGATATAGCAATTGACACCATTAATAGAATGGGAACTATGACGCATCACATTAGTTTAAGTGTATTTTTAACAAATACAGTTTTGTTTTTCATGCAGATTAAAATGTTCCGAGATGAAGTTGCTAGAGGGATACTTGGTGCTACCATAGCTTATGCATTTTTAGTACTTATTTTAATTCTATTCTAATGAAATTTTACATTATTACTGGTGAACCTTCTGGGGATTTACATGCTTCTAATTTGGTAGAGGAACTTAAAAAATGTAATAATGAATTAGAGTTTAGAGTTTGGGGAGGAGAACGCTTGCTAGCACAAGGAGTGGAGTTTGCTAAGCACATAAAAGAAACTGCTTTCATGGGGCTTTTGGATGTCTTGAAAAATTTAGAGGCTATAAAGGAAAATTTAAATTATTGTAAGAAAGATATTCTAAAATATAAACCTGACGCTCTTATTTTAGTTGATTATCCTGGTTTTAATTTAAAGATTGCAAAGTTTGCAAAACTGCAGGAGATAAAGGTGTTTTATTATATTTCTCCAAAAGTTTGGGCATGGAATAAAAGCAGAGTAACTAAAATAAAAAAATATGTTGATGAGCTATTAGTGATTTTTCCTTTTGAAGTTGAATTCTATCAAAAATATGGAATGAAAGTAACTTATGTTGGGAATCCTCTGTTGGATGAAATAGGAAAAGGAAACTTTAGTTTTTCCTGCAGTACTGAAAGACCAATCATTGCTTTATTACCCGGCAGTAGAAAGCAGGAAATAGAAGGTATACTTCCTGTAATGTTAACGATAGTTAACTATTACCCGAATCATCAGTTTGTTATTGCAGCAACAAATAATTTTAGCAAGCAATATTATCAGTCTTTCATAAAAGAAAATAATATAAAATTAGTGTTTGATGAAACATATGCTTTACTTTCAAATGCTACTGCTGCTTTAGTTACTTCTGGGACTTCAACTTTAGAGACTGCATTGTTTAAAGTGCCACAAGTAGTATGCTACAAAACTAATTGGCTTACTTATTTTTTAGCAAGAAACCTGATTAAAATCAAGTATTTATCTTTAGTAAATATCCTAATGGATAAGTTGGTAGTAAAGGAACTTATTCAGAATGAATTGAATGCAAACAGGTTAAAAATTGAATTAGATGTACTGTTGAATGATAATGAGAAAATCTTAACTAATTATCATAAATTAACTGATTTACTAGATAAAAAAGGAGCTTCAAAGAATGCTGCTCAGTTTATCCTAAAATCTATTTAGAATCTTTGTAATCCTGAATTTTCTTAAATGTTAATTCCATTGGCAGACAGTTATTTGCCAGAATAAGATCAGTTCCACTATAATGTATTGTCCCAAAACCATCTCTTACTGACCATGTAAATGTACTGGATTGTGAGTTCTCCCAAGCAAGTGTAAAATGAACAGCATCAGGATCAGTAGGGTAGCAAACAGGCACATAAGTAAAGCCTAAAGTAGCCTGAAGACTGCCAACATAGTCATTTCCAACATATATATCTAACCAATCTATACCAAGATTATCAAAATATACTGCTGCTGCTACATCTTCATAAAACACTACATCAGCTTCATATTCGCAATAATTTGAGTTTAAAACAAGATTATAATTTATTGAATAAGGATCATCGCAGGTATACCAACAACTTCCGTCATCATTATCTGCATTAGAATTATAGTTTTCTGCATAAACATCTGTACAACCATCTACTAAAACTTCAACTGTACATGAATTGATAATAACAGCTAGGATTAATAATGAAATAGTTTTTCTCATAGTGATAATTTTGATACAAATATATTAAATTTATCCAAATGAATTACTGAAAAAAATACCACTCTTTAGAATATTACTTCCATTATTAATGGGGATTATTCTTGCATTTCATTTTCAGTTGTCTACTATAAATGGAAACAAATAAAAAAGGAATGCCATAAGTATGACATTCCTTTTTATAATGGAAACACCCAAGGGGCTTGTCTTTTAGAAATTAAAATTTAATACTATTGATTAATTTCTTTTTGTTAATCCAAGAAGTAATCCCTTTTCTTTGGTTTGTGTTATTAGTAGTAAAACCATTTGCATCTCTAGTGTGATTAGCTATGAAAATATAATCTATCACATAGTCAGCACCATCTTCAGTAAAAGTATCATTTCCTATAACTTGATGAATTAAATTTGTTTTAGTTACGCTTAGTATTTCGCCAACTATCACTGTATCTGTTGTTACAGTTACAGTATTTCCTGATTGCACCCATGTACCACTATCAACAAGATTACCGTTATTATCCCAAGCCTTAAAATCATTATTACTCCAGAATTTTTGTATTACACTCCCCATTGAATCTTGATTAGTTTCTATCTCAGTAATAGTTGTGTCCATAAAAATCATGCCTCCCATAGAAACTACTGCATGCATAGTTATTTCTTCAGAATTAGTAATCCAAGCTCCTCCTACAATTCCATAATTACAAGAACCATCATCTTCTTCAGCATCAACACTATAATTAGTAGCAGTTGAATCCGTACATCCTTCTTCTTTTTTACAAGCAGTAAAAATAAATGATACTGAGAATAATAAATAAATTAATTTTTTCATATTTAAATTTTTTTGTTAATTGCGGCAAACATAATCTAAAAAAGATAAAGTGTTATGCTAAGCATAGTATTTTTATTTTTACTAGATAAATTGATTGGTTTATTGTTTGAAATTAGATTTTTACAACAAACCAAACTGACTCAAATGATGCGTAAAGTGCTTCTTCTGAAAACGTAACCATTGTTCTGAGTTCAACTCCCCAAAAAAAGGGTGTATAGCTTTAAAATCAGATTTTTCAATTAAGAAGATTAGCATAGTGTTAGTGGCTTCTATTAGCTCTTCTTTCAATTGTTCAACATCCTCTGTAATGCCATCATCAAACTTGTAACAGATATCTTTAGGTATTTCTATTCCTCTGCTAATGGGTTTGTTGGTATATAAAAAGGCAATGGATTTCTCTCTATACTTCTCCTTTATAAGCAATTTAGTAATTCCTAAATGCATCATTTGACTGCTTTGTGTCAAATGGATCATCATTTCTTTAGCAGTCATAGTTCCCCATCTAGCTTTACTATCTGTTTTTAATCTTCCCAGTGCAGTAGTTAGAGAAGTATTAAAAAAATGAGTTAATTCTTTTTCCAATGCTTTTGTTCTTCTTTGCTTAAAAAAGTCCAAGCTACAATTCTACTAATTTTATTAGTAGTACCAATATTAATCGTCTTAACTTCATATGCTTCAGTATTTTCTAAAGAGCTATAAATTTTATTCAGGTTTTTTTCATTGGAAACTAATGTAGTAAACCATAAGCAATTTTCAGCATAATTTACACTTTCGCTTATCATATTCTGTATGAACTGTTTTTCTCCTCCTTCACAGATAAGTTCATTTGCCATTCCTGAAAAGTTGAGTTTTATCTTTTTTGATCTTTTTCCAGTAAGGTTTCTTACTTTTCTCATGCTACCTTTAAGTGCTTCTTTTTTTGATGAATGAAAAGGAGGATTGCAAATACTTACATCAATTTTATCTTTAGGTTTAATGATTCCTTTAAAGATTTTATTTTCATCCTTTTGTAATCTGAATTTTACTTTTCCTTTAAGTGTAGGGTTTTCTTTTATGATTTCTTTTGCACAGGAAATAGCTTCAGCATTTACATCAGAAGCAATAAATTTCCATTGGTATTCGCTAACTCCAAGTATAGGATAGATGCAGCTTGATCCAACGCCAATATCTAAGCAAATAATATCATTATTTTCTCCTAACAAATCAGACATATAATGAATGTAATCAGCTCTACCAGGTATAGGTGGACATAAATTAGTGTCAGGAAAATCCCAATGTTTTATTCCGTAATAATTACTTAGCAATGCTCTGTTAAGTAGTTTTACAGCTGCAGGATCAGAAAATTGAATTGAATCCTCTCCGTATTTATTGGCTTTAATGTGGTTTTTTAATTCAGGAACTTCCTTTATTAGTTTTGCTAAATCATATTGTTCCCTATTCTTATTTCTTGGGTGCAGATTAGTTTTGATTTTACTTCTTTTGGGTGTTTCCTTTTCTTCTATCATTTCTTTCTGATTAACTTTTTCGCACAAATTCTGATTTCAGCTGCATAGAGCCAAAACCATTAATTTTGCAGTTGATGTTATGCTTCCCTTCAGTTAAGCGTATGTTCTTTACTTTGGTGCCTGATTTCACTGGTTTTGGAGCACCTTTGACAGGTAAATTTTTAACAACGATAACACTATCACCTGTTTGTAATCGAGTCCCATTACTATCCAATACTACCAATTCTCCTTCCATTTCAACTTCTTTATTCCATTCATTGGAACATTCAGGGCATGTGTAGGAATCATATCCTGTAGAGTATCCATAAGGAGATTCACATACTGGGCAAGATTCCATTTCTTCTGACATAATTATTAATTTATTTTTGAATTCGTAATTTTCATAATCTCCTCCTCCATAGCACAAGTATCATCAACTAATTGTTGTCCTTTTTCCAGGATATCTGCAACAAATGCTTTGTCCTCACAATCGCCACAATTAATTTTTACATTCAGGAAAGCTCCAATTACTGCAGTACGCGCACAAAGTGCACCAACTCCAGCATCTGTTACTGAATTAGGATTTCCAAATTCTGCCATAGCCTTCATTACTTCCATTGAATTGTAAGCTGTTTCCATAACCTTGAAAGGAGTGAGGATAGCATACTTTGTTGCAGCTTGTATTGCTTCTTGTCTTTTTGCTTTGTCTGCTTCAGTGTCTTTTGGTAAACGGAAAGCATCCATAATCTTATTAAAAGCATTAGTGTCCTCATCTACTAAATTTAAAAGGGTATCTTGGTAAGCCATTCCTTTCTCTGCCCAATTAGAAAATTCTTCCCATCTATTGTCCCAACCTCTTTTGTGTGCCGATAGATTCGCAACCATAGTACCCAATGCTACTCCTATTACTCCAGAATAAGCTGCAATTGATCCGCCTCCAGGAGCAGGGCTCTCACTTGCAGTTTCATTAGCAAAGGCAGTAAGACTCATGTTTACTAGTGGCTTGTTAGCATCATTTTTCAACCTGTATTCAATTATCCTTTCTTCTGGGTTAAAAGGAGACAATTCATCCAATCCTAAAGTTTTAATTGCAATTTTTATGATTTCACTTTCATTAATTCCTGTTGAACGTTCTTGTTTTTTGAGGAAGTGTTTTCCTGCATCAATCAATACTTTTTTAGGAACTAAACCAATTAATTCTGACCCTGTTACTCTCATTCCTCTTGCGATTGAACGCTCACAGGTTTTCTCGAATACGGCATGTAGAGGGGAGGTATTGATGTCTGTTAGGTTATAAGATATTTGTGCTACTCCATATTCTTCAATGTACCAGCCAATTCCTTTTACAGCTTTGAATAATCCTGGTTCTTTCATAGGATTTCCATCTGCATCTCTAATTATCTTTCCTGATAATGAATCACTTTCTCTTTTTATTCTTCCTGCTTCACGGATGTCAAAAGCTACTGCATTTGCTCTTCTTGTAGAGGTAGTATTTAGGTTGATGTTATAGGCGACTAAAAAATCACGAGCAGATATAGCTGTTGCTCCTGATCTTTCTACGGATTTATTAAATTCAGCAGGACCAAAATCTGGTTTCCAATCTGCATCTACTAATTTCTTGGATAAACCTTCATATTCTCCTTGCCTGCAATTAGCTAAGTTTTTACGCTTTTTTTCTTTTGCGGCTGCTTCATAATGATAAACAGGAATTCCTAGTTCTGTTCCAACTCTTTCCCCTAGTTTGTGTGCCCACTGTGCACACTGTTTCATACTAATATTAGCAATAGGTACTAGTGGACAAACATCAGTAGCTCCCATTCGGGGATGTTCTCCTGAATGTTTACTCATGTCAATTAGTTCCTGTGCTTTTTGTATCAATAGGAATGCTGCATCAATTACAGGTTGTGGCTCTCCAACAAAGGTGATTACCGTACGGTTAGTTGCTTTTCCTGGATCAACATTTAGTAGTTTCACTCCATTAACTCCCTCAACTATTTGTGATATAATTCTTATTCTATCTTCATCTCTACCTTCTGAAATGTTAGGTACACACTCTATAATTTGCTTGCTCATTTTTCTGTTTTTAGTATTGCAAACTTAAAGAAATAAATTGCTAAAAACTACAAACTAAAAACCAAAAACTATCTTACTTTTGTCAATATGGATAAACAAACAAAGTTGGCAGTGGAGAGTGGAGATATGTTGCCTTTAATGGAAGCATTTTATACGATTCAAGGTGAAGGGTATTATTCAGGTAAAGCCGCTTATTTTTTACGTATTGGTGGTTGTGATGTTGGTTGCCATTGGTGTGATGTAAAAGAAAGTTGGAATACTGATTTGCATCCGCCAACTAAAATTGCCGATATTCTAAAAGGCATTACTCAATATCCTGTGGATACTGTTGTAATTACTGGTGGTGAACCATTGATGTGGAACTTGGATAAATTAACTACAGTTCTTAAGAAACAGGGATTAAAAATACATCTAGAAACTTCAGGAGCATACCAATATAGTGGTGATTTTGATTGGATCTGTGTATCTCCTAAAAAAATGCAGCCGCCATTGCCTGCAATAAAACCAATAACAAGTGAGTTAAAAGTTATTGTGAACAACAAGTATGATTTTATTTGGGCTGAAGAGCAAAGGAAAGGTTTAACTCCTGATTGTAAATTATACTTACAGGCGGAATGGAGTAAGCGTGAAAAAGTAATCCCAATGATTATTGATTTTATTAAGACAAACAAGTGCTGGACAATTTCTTTGCAAAGCCATAAATACATGAATATTCCTTAATGAGGATACTTGTTTTTATATTATTCTTGCTCCCTGCAATTTCCTTTGCACAAACTAAGGATTATAAAAATTACGATAAAGCAGTTGCATATTTCCATGATGGGAAAGTAGAGAAAGCCAAGAAACTTACTGAAAAGATATTATCCAAAAATGCGGATTGGACTAAGCCTAATTTATTAATGGCAAGCATTTATGCTGACCTTGGGAATATTGAAGAGTTTGCTCGATATATGTTGTATGTGTATGATGAAAATACTCCAGCTGATGTGATGGGGATTGCATCCATTGCAAAGATGTACTATAGCAATGGTCATTATGGAAATGCCTTGTATTATTTTAAAGCAGCTCAAGCTTTGAATGCTGATGTACTAGCAAGAAAAACTCCTTTATTTATTAGGAATTGTATCTTTGCAATGGATGCAATCCACAAACCTGTAGCTTTTAGTCCTGAGAATTTGGGTGAGCAAATCAATACTGAAATGGAAGAGTATTTACCAGCCCTTTCTATTGAAGGAAATACATTAGTATTTACCAAACGGATAGTTGAAAAAGACTATGCTCCACAAGAGGATTTTTATATCTCTACTAGAAATGAACAAGGAATTTGGCAAGAAGCAATTCCTTATCCAGGAGCAATAAATACTGCAAAGAATGAAGGAGCTTTTTCCTTTTCGGCTGACAAGGAAATAGTGGTGTACACTGCCTGTAATCGTGATGATGGATTAGGAAGGTGCGATTTGTATTTAATGCTGAACAATACTAATTATAATGCAGGGAAATCAATCAATACCAAGTATTGGGAATCGCAAGGTTGTTTCTCTCCTGATGGCAAGTATTTGTATTTTGTGAGTAATCGTCCTGGAGGTTATGGGGGAAAAGATATTTGGCGTTCAGAAATTACCAGAAAAGGCTTCATGTCTGCTGAAAATTTAGGTGATGCTATTAATACGAAATATGATGAAATGTCTCCTTTTGTACATCCTGATAATCTTACTTTCTATTTTGCTTCTGATGGGCAAACAGGTTTTGGGGATTATGATTTGTTTGTGAGCAGAAGAAGCAATACTGCACAGGAGTGGAACTTGCCAGAAAATATGGGTTATCCAATAAATACGCACAATTCAGAAAATTCTTTAATTGTATCAAGTGATGGAAAAACAGCTTATTACACTTCTGATGTTAGTGGTTTTGGGAAAGAGGATATCTTTCAGTTTGAATTACCTGAAAATTTACAAGCTGAACCATTAGCGGATTTAGAATTGGATATCATTATCAATAAAACAGGAGATGAGGTAATACTAAAAAATGTAAGTTTTTCGAGTAATTCCTATACCTTAGAGGAAAGCTCTTTTGCTGAATTGGATAAATTGATTACTTATCTTCAGAAAAACCCAAATTTACAGATTGAAATACAAGGGCATACAGATGATATCGGGAATGAGATAGAAAATCAAATCTTATCTGAACAAAGAGCTAATGTAGTGTTTGAATATTTAAGTGCTAAAGTTAATAATACACTTCGACATAAAGGCTTTGGAGAAAGCCAACCACTAGGCAATAATAGAAAAATTAATAGAAGAACTTCTTTTGTTATAATTCACTGATTTTAAATTGAGTATAGTTTCTAATCCTGTTTCCCATATCTTTTCTTATTTACTTTAAGTTAAATAGTTTCGGCAAAATCTAAAAATACTTTTTTGTGATGTTCCATATCCATATTAGGAGAAAGTGCAACACGCGCAATATAATCTTTATCACCTTCTCTAGTAGTTCCTTGTGTAGATGTAGCTGGAATCGTCCAGTAACAGCCGTTTAACTGGCCATAGCTTACACAATATTTACTTTCATTAGGGATTTCTGTAATTATCAAATTAATTAATACATGATTTAATTTTCTTTTATATTCTTCTTTTTCTTTATCATTATCTCCTTTAGTAGGTAGGTCTAATGAAAATACTGATGGTGTGAATCCTTGTTGAGCTAATTCTTCTGATACAAAATTGATTTTTGCTTCTGGTAAAGTTTTATTAATGAAGTTTACAAATTCGCGTGTATTCCTGTATGCATCATTAATTCTTTGATTCATAGTTGGCATTTGCTTTGCCAAAATCTCATACTGAAGATTTGTAGCCTCATTATCGCAAAGTGTTAGGTGCAATTCTATTTTATCAATTAAGGACTCTGTTCTTGTATTTCCAACGCAGTACCCAGCAGTACATTCTCCACCACTAGGAAACTTAGATCCACTAACATACGAAATGGTTCTAACTTCTGACAATATTTCATCTTCACCTAAGAAGTGAACATTAGGACAAAAAGTTTGATCTAATATAAAAACAGGATCTATAGCCAACCCCCCAGTTGCTGTTCTGTATTCTTGACTTAGCACTTTCTCTAATTCTTTCAAATCAGGAACTTCAACTCTTGGGTTAGTTGGGATTTCAGCAATGATGTATGGGACAGCATCTTCCTTAGCGATTTCATCTAAAACTAAATTAATACTATTGACCATGTCGTTACCGCTATCTACGCATAAATCCATAACTTCAACATTATTAATACAAGCGGCAACTCGTCTTGCTTGATCATTTGTTCCACCATAACAATTTGGAGGGACAATAAATCGGATAGTTTTTCCTTTATGATTTTCTAAAGCATCATGAATAAGTCCCATCATAATAGCATACTGAATAGATAGACCGCTAGAACCTACTACTGCCTTTGTATTTGTATCGGTAATATCTGCAATTGATTCTAAAACAAGTTTTTTATCTGATTCAGTATTATTTTTGTTATTTTCAAAAGTAGACTTGTTTATAATTGAATTTAAGTTAGCAAGGCAATTCACTGGCGTCATTGCAATAGTTTCTCTTCTGCGTACATGCTGAATTTCTGAAATGTAACTTTCATTTTGTTCTCCATTTACTAATAAAATACTCCCAAACTGAGAATGAAAATTGATAAAAAAGTCAATATCTGATTTAAGATCAATATTACTAATTTCATCTTGTTGTGAAATGAAAACGGTACTTCCATTAAAGGCAGAAATATCTTCTACTTTCTCAACTTTTTTTAAATCAAATTTATATCCATAAATATTCTTTAGTACTTTAAAATCAATAAACTTTGGTAATTCATCTGTAAAAACAATTTGGGTACTTTTATTAGCTAATAAATTCTTTCTTAGAATTGCCAAAATAGGAATCGTCTTTGATGAAAAACTTATTACATTTTTTGGTTTTATATTATTTAAGTTAGCAATCACCCATTCTAGTAAACAAGATAAAGGGTGCCCTAATCGAATATAGTCGTAAGCAGTAGGTAATTCACTTATTGCTATTGCTTCAGAATTATTATTGTTAAATAAGATTTCAAACTGTTCTAAGAATTGAGTTTTGGCTAATTTTTCATCATAAATATCTAGTCGATGGGTTGTTCGATTTAGCCAGCTTGATGGCATATTTATTAATATATTTTTAATAAAAGTTAGCATTTTAGTGTCTTTCATAATATCATATCTTATGTAGGTTGTCAAAAAGTATATTAATTAAAAATATCTTCTTTGCTTTTTGGCTGTTCAGCACCTCTCCATGAAAAACCTTTCAAGTAACGGTTTTTTTCTTCTATATCTTGGTAAGGTGTAGTAGTGGAGTTAGGTTTAACTCCATAGGTAACCTCTTTTAATTTATTTTCTTTAAAGTAGAGAATCAAATCGGAACATTCTGAATAGTTAAACCCTATTTTATCTTCAGTTTTTTCATCTTTTATAATAAAGATACTTTGCCCATTACCCTTTACATCCATACGTCTCATTTTATTATTTGTAAAATAACCGGTCATGTCTGTTCCTTTTATTTGGTTATAATCCAAGGTATCTTCCTGTGCAATAATCATAGGGTTTGGCTTTAATAACATACGAGATATTTTCCCTTTATGTACCAAGAATTGCAAGCTATCAGCTGTTATTTGAAAGTCATCTGACCAGAGTACTGGTCTGTTAAACATTTCCACTACTGAATCCGTAAAGTTATAGCTTAAGGAATCACATTTTCCTTGAAAGTCTGTTTTAAAGAATGTTACTTGAGAGTAGGCAAGTATTCTTTTTTCACCTTCTTTTTGCTGAGAAAAAAACTGCTTGGCATGCATAAATAAGGTGTCCTCTTCAAAAAGTAATTCTAGCATAGGTTTTTCACTTATGATTACTTTCTCTTCTGCTTCAAAATATTCAGCAATTCCTCCATAAACAGTCATATCTTCTATTGTATCAATGAGTTGAACATTACTGAATGCTTTTCCGTATTGCTTGTTTTTATTATAATACAAACTATCTCCTTTCAATAAATAACTTTCAGTACTAATATAGGCGTTTTCTCTAAATTGTGCTATGTCTGTTTTTGTATTGTACC
>JABGVU010000051.1 GCA_018645865.1 Flavobacteriales bacterium | reverse complement strand
GCATTAGTGAAACTACAACATTAGCAACCGACAATACAACCAAAACAGATAATGCCATAACAACAGCAGGTTTTAATTGGACAGTGATTGCTAAAGCTGAACAGATACCCAATACTTGTACAGTAATAGGATTATTATCATCAAGTGGATCGCTTAATAATTTCATGTTCTTTTTAGCAAATAAGGAATCTTTACTCATCTTCTTAATTTATTAATGAATCATTAACCGTAACTACTGAATCCATTGCAGAAAAAACTGAATTTACCTCAATAGTAGGCTTTATTTTATTAAAATAAGGTAAGTACATTGTTAACCTCTCTAATAACATATCCGTAACACCATCAGATGTGATTGTACCTCCTGAAATACCATCTACTCCATACATATTATCTTCACTAGCACCTCCTTTTATTACTTTAATTGATTTCAACTCTTCCCCATCAAATAATGATTTTCCAGAAAACGGATCTTCAAAGAAAGGTTGATTAATTTCTGCTCCTAGTCCAGGGGTTTCAGATTTATGATCAAATACTGCACCAAAGACCGTATTTAAATCATCTTCCAAGGAGATAAAACCCCATATTGGTCCCCAAAGGCCTTTACCTCTTAAGGGTATTATATATTGCTTTTTTCCATCTACTTCACTAATAAATAAAGGCAATAATTGTAAATTTTTATCTTTTTTAAATTCTTTTTGTAAATCAACATCAAAGGCAACACCATCAACTTCTTCACCTTTATAATTAAGAACCAATTCTTCTTTAACAAAAATAGAATACTGAATATCAGCTTCTTCTCTATCAATATTAATACCGACAGAACTTAAAATATTTTGCTTTTTTTCCAAAAGTATATTTCTTGATTGAAAAGGTTTTAAAGAAATAGCTGCAAAAGATAAAAGAGCTGCTACAACAACTACCATTACTGCAGCAAAACCGAAAGTATAAGAATTTTTATTTACATCCATTTTTTATAATATTGAGATTAGACAATTCATCTATTATCTTTTAATTTAATCTTTTTAATCTTTTTTTAATATTAGCATCAACTATATAATGATCAATTAAAGGTGCAAATACATTCATTAATAAAATTGCTAACATCATACCTTCAGGATAAGCCGGATTAAATACTCTTATAACAATTGCAAAGAAACCAATTAACAAACCATAAATAATCTTTCCCTTATTCGTCTGCGATCCAGTCACTGGATCTGTTGACATAAATACAGCACCAAAAGCAAAACCTCCAATTAACAAATGAATATGAGCTGGAGTACTCATAAGGAAATTTACTCCCCATAAATTAAACAATAATGCAGTTAAATATCCTCCTAAGAAAGTTGAAAGTATAATTCTCCAGCTACCAACTCCAGAAAAAATCAAAATCAAAGCACCTATAATAATAGCTATAAAGGATGTCTCACCAACAGAGCCTGGTATATAGCCTATTAAAGCGTCATTAAAGTTCCATTTTAAATTATCCCATGATGATGTATTTGATGCCAAAGCACCTAAAATTGTTTCACCAGAGTAACCATCTACAGTTGCTCCATGAACCCAGACCTTATCACCAGACATATAAGAAGGATACGCAAAAAATAAGAACGCTCTGGCAGTTAAAGCAGGATTTAATATATTCATACCTGTACCTCCAAATACTTCCTTTCCAATTACTACTGCAAAAACTACTGAAACTGCAAGCATCCATAAAGGAACATCAACAGGCATAATTAAAGGAATTAACATTCCTGTAACCAAGTAACCTTCATTAACTGAATGTCCTCTAGAAATTGCAAATGCAAATTCAACTGATAAACCTACAGCATAGGAAACAGCTAAAAGTGGTAAAAATTTCCAAAATCCAAAAATTAAATTATTTAGAAAATTTGTTTCTACAGAAATTGCATTGAAGTATTGATCACCAATATTCCACATTCCAAAAATAATACAAGGAATTAAAGACAAGACAACAAAAGCCATTGTTCTTTTCAAATCTACTGCATCTCTAATATGTGATCCAGATTTAGTAGTATGATCAGGTACAAAAAGAAATGTTTCAAAAGCGTCATAAGCTGGATACATTTTTTCAAGTTTACCACCTTTTACAAAAAGTGGTTTTACTGATTCTAAGATATTCTTAAATAATTTCATTTTAACTATTTTCTTTTCTTACTAATTC
>JABGVU010000074.1 GCA_018645865.1 Flavobacteriales bacterium | reverse complement strand
CTATTAATTTGCTTGTTACCCCAACTGCTTTGGAGGCATCCAACACATGAATAACCGTATTGTTATTGTAATGTTCGTTGATTTTTACTGCCGTATGAATCTTGGATGTTGTAGCCCCACCAATCATAAGTGGTACTTTAAGATCATTTCTTTGCATCTCCTTTGCCACATCAATCATTTCATCCAATGATGGAGTAATCAATCCACTCAATCCAATTACATCTACCTCCTGTTTTCTTGCTTCTTCCAGAATTTTATTGCCAGGAACCATTACGCCCAAATCAATAATTTCATAATTATTACAGCCCAAAACTACACCCAAAATATTTTTCCCTATATCATGTACATCTCCTTTTACAGTAGCCAAAAGCACTTTTCCTGCTTTGCTACTTGCTGTTTTTTCTTTTTCAATAAATGGAGTAAGTACAGCCACTGCTTTTTTCATTACTCGTGCACTTTTTACTACTTGTGGCAAAAACATTTTTCCTGCACCAAAAAGTTCTCCAACAACTCCCATTCCATCCATTAATGGCCCTTCAATTACATCCAAAGGACGCACTGCTTTTAAGCGTGCTTCCTCAGTATCTTGCTCAATAAAAGCAACAATTCCTTTTACCAAAGCATGCGACAACCTCCCTTCAACCGATTGCTCACGCCAAGACAAATCTTCTACTCTTGGCTTTCCTTCTCCCTTTATATTTTCTGCCAAATCCACCAAGCGTTCAGTAGCTCCATCATCTTTATTCAATAGTACATCTTCTACTGCTTTCAGTAAGTCTTTAGGAATATCTTCATACACCTCAATCATTCCTGCATTTACAATTCCCATGTCCATCCCATGATTAATAGCATGAAATAAAAAAGCAGAGTGCATAGCCTCACGGACAATATTATTTCCTCTGAACGAAAAGGACACATTACTTACACCACCACTTACCTTAGCAAATGGCAGGTTTTCTTTTATCCATTTTGTAGCCTTGAAAAAATCAACTGCATAATTATTATGCTCTTCAATTCCAGTAGCAACCGTTAATATATTCGGATCAAAAATAATATCCTCAGCAGGAAAACCAATCTCATCTACTAAAATACGATAAGCTCTTTCACAAATTCTAATTTTATCATTATAGTCCACTGCCTGACCCTTTTCATCAAAAGCCATAACAACAACTGCAGCTCCATATTTTAATATCGTTTTAGCATGCAGCTTAAACACTTCCTCTCCTTCTTTTAAGGAAATAGAATTAACAATTCCTTTTCCTTGTATGCATTTCAATCCTGCTTCAATAATATGCCATTTAGAAGAATCTACCATAATAGGCACTTTAGATATATCAGGGTCTGATGCTATTAAATTTAAAAAATGTGTCATACATTCCTTTCCTTCCAACATCCCATCATCCATATTAATATCAATAGCTTGTGCCCCTCCTTCTACTTGATGCAATGCTACTTCAAGAGCCTCTTCTAGATTATCCTCTTTAATTAATCGCTTAAATTTTAAGGAGCCCATCACATTGGTTCGCTCACCAATATTTGAAAAATTACTCTCCTGTGAAATAGTTACCGCTTCCAATCCACTAAGACGCATAGCCTTTTTAAGTTCTGGAATTTCTCTTGGAATATATTTATTGGCAAGACGTGCAAATTCTGCAATGTGTTCAGGGGTTGTTCCACAACAACCTCCAATAATATTAACCAAATCACTTTGCATAAAATCTTCTAATTGAACACCCATTGCATCTGGGCTTTCATCATATTCTCCCATTTCATTAGGCAAACCCGCATTAGGATATGCACTTACATAAAAAGGAGCTTTTTTTGATAATTCTCTCACATAAGGACGCATAGCTTTTGTGCCCAACGCGCAATTAAAACCAATACTCAGCAGTGGGATATGAGAAATAGAATTTAAGAATGCCTCTGCCGTTTGTCCAGAGAGTGTCCTTCCACTTTCATCCGTAATGGTTCCTGAAATCATAATAGGAACGCGAAATTCTTTTGTTTCAAAAACATCTTCAATTGCAAATAATGCAGCCTTGCAATTGAGGGTGTCAAATACAGTTTCTACCAATAACACATCCACCCCACCATCTAATAAAGCATTTACTTGTTCAGTATAAGCATCCTTCAATCCATCAAAAGTAATGTGCCTGAATGCAGGATTTTCAACATCAGGAGAAATAGATGCTGTTCGGTTTGTAGGGCCAATAGCCCCAGCCACAAATCTTGGTTTATTGCTAGTTGAACACGCAATAGCTACCTCTTTTGCAATTTTGGCAGATTGAAAATTTAACTCGTATACAGAAGATTCTAAACTATAATCTGCTTGGGCAATAGTAGTTCCACTAAAGGTGTTGGTTTCAATAATATCTGCCCCAGCATCTAAGTATTCTTTATGGATTTCCTTAATAATATCAGGGCGCGTGATGGAAAGTAAATCATTATTTCCTTTCAAATCATAAGTATGGTTTTTGAATTGTTCTCCTCTAAAATCTTCCTCAGAGAGTTTATATCTTTGAATCATAGTTCCCATTGCTCCATCAAGCACAAGGATTCTGTTAAGTAATAATTGTTCTATTTTAGGTCTCATATTTTAATAAGACTTAGCAAAAAAGATAGGGTGGAAAAATTTTATGTATTCCGCTCATCTTCCTCCATAATGGAGTGGGATTTGGCACCTTGAATTTACAAGGTTGCCAAGACATCATAGGGCCCATCCCTCCGTCTTTCTTGATAAGTATGGCACAAATAAAACCAAATAAAACCAAATAAAACCAACGATTTTAAAAAAATTTATAAATTTGCAAACTAAAGTGGATAGATTTGGCCTATTGCAACCACTAAAAAAAATGCTAAAAACAGTATTTCCTTTAGCACTTTTACGCCAAATC
The DNA here is from genome assembly GCA_018645865.1 of Flavobacteriales bacterium. Taxonomy (GTDB): domain Bacteria; phylum Bacteroidota; class Bacteroidia; order Flavobacteriales; family BACL11; genus UWMA-0277. The sequence continues at coordinate 416 of JABGVU010000074.1, read as the reverse complement.
GTCCGATTAAATTATTGTTAAACTTAAAATTTAAAAAGATGTCATATTATTTCACGTCAGAATCCGTTTCGGAAGGACACCCAGATAAAGTAGCCGACCAGATTTCGGATGCACTATTAGATAATTTTTTAGCACAAGATCCAAATTCAAAAGTGGCTTGTGAAACTTTAGTAACTACAGGACTTACTGTACTTAGTGGAGAAGTTACCACTGAAGCCTACATTGATGTTCAGAAAATAGCACGAGAGGTAATTTTAAAAATTGGTTATGATAAGTCAGAATACCAATTTGATGGAGATAGTTGTGGAGTTATTTCAGCAATACACGAACAGTCACCAGATATTAATCAAGGAGTAGTTGAAGGAAAAGGATTAAACAAAGAACAAGGAGCAGGAGACCAAGGAATGATGTTTGGT
>JABGVU010000050.1 GCA_018645865.1 Flavobacteriales bacterium | reverse complement strand
GGAGTCAACCAACTACTATTAAAGTTGAAGGCAATACATCTATCAATAACTTAGGTATTTATCCTAATCCTTCAAGAGATGTATTTAATATCAGCTTCACTTCAGATACTAAGCAGAACTTGAAAGTAAGAATCTTAAATATAATAGGAGAAGAGTTAATAAATGATAACCTGCAACAGTTCATTGGAGAGTATGCTAAGCAGATTGATCTTACTAATAATGCTAAAGGAATCTATTTCTTAGAAATAGAAACTAATGATAGTATCATTAATAAGAAATTGATTCTTCAGTAAGAAATTAATTAATTCTTAATATTATAAAGCCTGAGTATTTGCTCAGGCTTTTTTTATATCACTTGACGATACGATTCTTTAATTGTTATAAGAATAAAAATATATAAAAAAGAACTTTATTAATAGTGAATTAGTAACATTAATTGCAATAACTCACTTGTTGTATTCGGTAAAGAGATATACGATAATTTACATAATTGACTCAATAGTTAACGTAATATTGGATATTACTAGTTAGATGATAATTTAAAAAACAATAAATAGCAAGTAATAACTAGCCTCTGCTGACTAAAAACAAATTCCTTACTTTTACCACAATAAAACTTTAATAAAATGAATAAAATTTTACTTTTCGCATTAGGACTAACTATTTTATCTTCTTGCACTCAGCCAAAAAAAAAATTAGTTATGTATGCTTCTGATAATCCTGCAGAAAGAGTAGTTTGGGAAAGAATTCGACTTATTGATCCTGCAACAGGTGAGATTCCAAAAAATATAAGACAAAAAGAAATGATTTTTGCAAAAACTTTACCAAAGTCATCTGCTATGCCAAAAGCAAACTGGAAACATAGAGGGCCTTATAATGTTGGAGGACGTACTAGAGCATTAGCTTTTGACGTGTTAAGTGAAAATACTATCTTAGCAGGAGGTGCAACAGGAGGGATGTTTCGTTCTGTGGATGCAGGTGCTTCTTGGAATATGACTACTAAGGTTGGTCAAGAACATAGGATTTCGTGTTTAACACAAGATAAAAGAGTGGGAAAAGAAAATGTATGGTATTTTGGGACTGGTGAAAATAGGGGGTCTTATTTAAGTGATGTTTCAGTTTATGGTAATGGTATATGGAAGTCTATTGATGGTGGTTTAAGTTGGGATTCTTTACCTATTACAACCTCAAATACTCCAACTGTTTTGGATGGTGATTTTGATTTTACTTTTAGTATAAAAACGGATGTGAGTAATGACAGTTTGGATGTTGTGTATGTGGCGACAAGAGGAGATATTTATAGATCAGAAGATGGTGGTCTCAACTGGACTAAACAATTAGGGGGGCCTAATCAATATTACTATCAATATACTGATGTTGATATTACAGCTCAAGGAACTGTATATGCTACTATTAGTAGTAATTGTAGCGACAAAGGAATATGGCGCTCAGTTGATGGGCAGAATTGGATTAATATAACAGATTCATTGTTTTCACCAGTGTATAGTAGAGTTGTCATTGGTATTAATCCTGCAAATGAAAATGAGATTTATTTTTTAGCAGCTGAAACTACTGGTTATGGCCAGCATACTGATGTATTTTTTGGTGGTGAGACTTGGACTTCCCTTTGGAAATATGAATATATTTCAGGAGATGGCAGTGGTAATGGAGGCCAATGGACTGATTTATCAGCCAATATACCAACAAATCAAAATTCTTCCTTTGATAATTTTAATGCGCAAGGCTCATACGATTTAGTGGTGAGTGTCCATCCAACTGATGCTAATTTAGTAATAATAGGGGGTACTAATTTATGGCGTTCAACAGATGGTTTTACTACTTCAAACAATACTTCAATTATTGGAGGATACAGAGTAGGTTCTTCTGAGGGTGATGGGAATTGGGGATCATACCCAAATCATCATCCCGATCAACATGTTATTTTGTACTTACCCTCTAATGATAATATTATGGTTAACGGAAATGATGGTGGTATTTTTAAAACACAAGATATATATAAAGATACAGTGGAATGGGAATCGTTAAATAATGGCTATAATACTACTCAACTGTACACAGTTGCAATCAGTAAAAATGCAAATTCTGAAGTTTTGCAAGGTGGTTTGCAGGATAATGGTAGTAGGGTGACTTTTACAGACGAAACAGATGCTATTTGGAATATGCCTTTTAATGGGGATGGATCGCATGCTGGTATTGCTGATAATGAAGAAGATTTTTATTTAACAATCCAAAGAGGAGTAATGTATAAAATGAAGTTAGATACTAATGCTACCAGACTTGCTTTTCAAAGATTAGACCCTGCCTCATGTGATAGTAATAAGTACATGTGGATGAATCCAATGAAAATGGATGCAAATGATGATAATGTTATCTATTGGGCTGAAGGCAATAAATTATGGAGAAATAATGATTTAAGCAATATTTTATACAATAGTTCACATCAAAAATCAGATTTAGGATGGGAAATGTTTTCAGATACTTTATCCCCTACAGGCCGGAAAATTTCTGTACTTTCCTCTTCAGTTAGTCCGGCTAATATATTGTATGTTGGAACTCAAGCTAAGCGTATATACAGAGTTGATAATGCTAATGTTGGTGATCCTACTCTTGTTCAGTTGCCCGATATTCCTCCCATTGCCCCACAAGGTTCATATTGTACCGATATAGCTATTAACCCTACAAATGCTGATGAAATTTTGATTGTGTTTTCTAATTATAGTATTTATTCTTTGTTTCATAGTATGGATGCTGGTCAGAATTGGCATAAAGTTGCAGGAAATCTAGAACAATATGCAACTGGTTCAGGGAATGGACCATCCTGCAGAACAGCTGCTATTATTCCATTAGGGAGTGATACTTTGTATTTGGTAGGAACTACGGTGGGCTTATTTGGGACTTCTAATTTGGATGGTGAGAATACAGTTTGGGAACAAATTGGGCATACTACTTTTGGGGCAACTATTGTAGAATATATCACTTATAGGCAATCGGATGGATTGTTAGTAATAGGAACTTTTGGTAATGGAGTTTATCAAATTAATCTTACTTCTGTTGGTGATGTGTTGGGTATTAATACTATTAATACTCCATCTTTTGAATTTAATATTTTCCCTAATCCTTTTACTAATAAAGCAAATCTTGAATTTACTTTAACTAAATCATCAATTACAGGAGTTTTAATTTATGACGAGTTAGGAAGAATAGTGAAAAAAATGAAAAAGATTGAATTTAAACAAGGAAGTAATAGTATTCAATTAGATATTGCAGATTTGAAATCTGGTATTTATTTCGTAAGCCTAAATATTGAAGGAGAAGTATTTACTAAACAAATTATAAAAAAATAATGAACAAGATAAAACTTATATTTTTATGTTTTCCTTTTTTTGGGTATGCTCAAGTTACTACAATACCTGATTCGAATTTTGAATTAGCTTTGGTTAATTTAGGTCTTGATAATATGGTTGATGGTTTTGTGCTTAATTCAAGAATTGATACACTTACTTCCTTAATTGTTCCTGCTTGTAATATCCAATCTTTAGTGGGTATAGCTGCATTCCAATCTCTTACTTATTTGGATTGTTCATCTAATAATATGGATACTTTGAGCTTAACCAATAACTATCTTAGTTATTTAGATTGTTCAGATAATCAGTTAATTGAAATTGATATTAGTAGTCATCTGAACTTGCAAACTTTTAAATGTAGTTATAATGAATTTATTGAAATTGATGTAAGTCAAAATACTTCCTTACTTTATTTTGAATGCACTAAAAATAAACTTACTGCATTGGATATTAGTAATAATATATTTTTAACAGAATTATGGTGTAATGACAATAATCTCTCTGATTTAGATGTTGCTGGAATAGATATGTATGTATTGGTATGTGATAATAATCAGCTAACTACAATTGATAATTTGAGTGATAATATTTCTTTAAAGCATTTAAGTTGTTCAGGAAATGATATTGCTTCTCTTTTACTTTTGGCTCATCCTCAATTAAATTGGCTGTCTTGTTCTGAAAATCAACTTTTTCAGTTAGATATTAGTAATCAATTGAATTTAAATTATTTGTTTACTTGGGGTAATTCTAGCTTAAATTGTATTAATGTTGTTGATGTTTCATTGGCTAATGCTACTTGGTCCGTTTGGAATGGTCAATCAGGAAACATTGATGGCCATCATTATTTTAGTGCAAGCTGTATTTTGTCATCTACTTTTCAGGTGAAAGATAATAAGCGACTTTCTTCAATACTAAACCTGAAAGGCCAACAAAGCAGAATTATTAAAAATAAACCTCTGTTTTATAAATATAATGATGGTATTGTCGAACAGAAAATAATACTTGAATAATGAAAAAAACATTACTTTTACTGCTTTTCCTTCCCCTGTTAGTAGTTGGACAATTTACTTATATTCCTGATGATAATTTTGAACAAGAATTAATTAACTTAGGTTATGATTTTGTTTTAGATGATAATATTGAAACTATGGCTATTGATACTGTATCATCATTGTATATTAATAACTTAGGAATAGCTGATTTAACTGGAATTGCTAGTTTTATTTCTTTAAAGGATTTATTCTGTCATTCTAATCAATTGTTATTTCTTGATTTGAGTAATAATGCTCAACTTTTTGAGGTATCCTGTGGAAGTAATCAACTAACTTATATTGATGTTAGAAATGGAAATAATTCTGGATTATGGTATTTTAATTCTATAAATAACCCTTCCTTAGCTTGTATTGATGTAAATGATGTTGCCGCCGCAGAATATAATTGGGCAATTGATAGCTGGACAAATTTTAGTTCAAATTGTAATGCTACAGAAATTGAAGATTACAGTAACCAAAGAAAACTAATAAAAGTATTGGATATATTTGGTAGAAGTATTATTCCAAAGCCAAATATGCCATTATTATACATTTATGATGATGGTACAACAGAAAAGAAATTAATAATTAACTAAACTATGAAGAAACTTATACTAATACTCTGTATTCCATTTATTGGAATAGCACAAACCGATTACGAATTAGCATTTAATTCTGCTACTTTGGATTATGTAGAAATATCAAATGCTTCTTCAATAATTGCTAATAAAACTGAATTTACAATTAGTGGATGGATAAATCCTCAGATGGATGCTTCACATAGCGGTTTCTTTGGTTTTCGTAATAATTCTGATGCAGATTTCTTTTTACTTCAACTACAAAACTCTACAAATGTAGAAGCTAGGTTCAGAAATTCTGCAGGAATAAATTTTGATGTTGTAGCAAACAATATTTTAGATATAGGACAGTGGCAACATTTAGCTTTTACATATGATGGTAGTTATATAAAACTGTATAAAAACGGGAGTATGGTAGATAGCACTACTGCAAATGGAATTATTACAAATGTAAGTCAATCTTTTAAAATAGGTTCGTTAGATTATCAAACAAGTAGTTTTCCTATGCAAGGAAGCGCAGATGAAGTAAGATTATGGGATGCTACTTTATCTGGTTCAACTATTACAAACTGGATGTGCACTACAGTAGATTTAACACATCCTAATTATAATAGCTTAGCAGGATATTGGAGACTAAATGATGGAATCGGAACAACTGCAACAGACTTCTCAGTAAACGGAAATAATGGAACATTGAATAACAACCCAACTTGGCAAGTAACAACTACTTGTTTTGGTTCTACAACACCACCGCTTACTTATGTTCCAGATGATAATTTTGAAAATTATTTAGAAGCAAATGGAATGGGTGATGGAATTGCACTAAATGATAATGTATTTACCTCTGCTATTGATACAGTAGCTTATTTAGATGTTTCTAACCAAAACATTTCTGATTTAACAGGAATAGAAGATTTTATTGCTTTAACTATTTTGAGTTGTGGTAATAATCAATTCACCAGCCTTGATGTAATTCAGAATACATCTTTAACTTATCTTGAGTGTCAAGTTAATCAATTAACTAGTCTCGATATAAGTCAGAACACCGCATTACTTTATCTTTACACTAGAAATAATCTACTTACTAATCTTGATATAAGTAATAACATATCGTTAATTGATTTAGAGTGTCACTACAATCAAATTACAAGTCTTAATGTTGGCAATAATACCTCTTTAACTGATTTAGACTGTAGTTATAATCAACTTACTAGCCTAGATATTAGTAATAATACCGATTTACATGCATTATGGTGTCAGGAGAATCAACTTACAATTCTTGATTTAAGGAATGGAAATAATACTAATTTTACTTCTTTTAATTTACAAACTAATCCTAACCTTTTTTGTATTAATGTAGATAATGCAATATGGTCAACAGCCAATTGGACAGTAGCAAATGGCAATATAGACTTTCAACATTATTTTAGTGATGATTGTAGTGCGACAGGTATTGAGGAACATCCTGCAAAAAAAGAACTTTTACGAAAAATAGATGTGTTAGGAAGAGAAACAGAAGGGAAAAAGAAAGAACCACTCTTTTACATCTATGATGATGGAACAGTAGAGAAGCAAATTATTATTGAATGAAAAAAATCATCTTTTTTTTAGCATTCCTACCAATTTTTACATTTTCACAAAATATTGATCATTGGGAAACAGTAGTTTTTGATAATGATATTTGGAAATATTTTGAAGGTACATATGAACCAGATACTAATTGGCGGAAATTAGCTTTTAATGATGCTACATGGTTACAAGGGCAGGGAGGTGTTGGCTATGGAGATGGAGATGATAATACTATTATCAATTCTGTAACATCACTTTATTTAAGAAAAACATTTACAATTATTGATGCCACTGAAATTGCAGCTGCAATTTTGCATGTTGATTATGATGATGCTTTTGTTGCGTATTTAAATAATGTAGAGATTGCAAGGGCAAATATTGGAAGCGTAGGCGATCATCCATTATATACTCAAGGATCATCTTCACTACATGAGGCACAAATGTATCAAGGAGTAAATCCTGATCAATTTGTAATAAATAGCCAATTATTAAGTACTATTCTAAATCAAGGAAATAATGTATTGTCTGTACAAGTACATAATGATAATATATCATCTTCTGATTTAACAGGCCGTATTTTCCTTTCATTAGGAATAAACACTACATCTACTAATTATTGGCCAGCTCCTTCTTGGTTTCAACCACCTCTGATATTTACTGCTTCAAATTTACCAATTGTAGTAATTAATACTAATGGACAAACTATTGTAGATGACCCAAGAATTGTCTGCGATATGGGAATAATTAATAATGGGTTTGGGGTCATTAATTCAATAAATGACCCTTTTAATGATTATAATGGTAAAATTAGCATAGAATACAGAGGTAGTAGCTCACAATCTTTTCCTAAAAAACCTTATGCTTTAGAAACACAAGATTCAATTGGAAACAATAATAATGTTTCACTTTTAGGTATGCCTGTAGAGAATGATTGGATATTATATGCTCCTTATTCAGATAAAGCTTTAATGCGTAATTTTCTAACTTTTGATTTAGGAAGGAAAATGGGGCGTTATGCACCAAGAACCGTTTATTGTGAACTTGTAATAAATGGAGATTATAAAGGTATTTATATATTAATGGAGAAGATAAAAAGAGATAATGATAGAGTAGATATTGCCAAACTAGATTTTGATGATTTAGCTGGTGATAGTTTAACTGGTGGATATATAATTAAGGTGGATAAGTATACGGGAACAGGAGGAGCAGATTGGCTTTCAGATTTCCCTAATATTGGTGGCAATAATTTATATATTCAATATCATTATCCAGATGCGTCTGTAATGCTACCACAACAGTTAGATTATATTGAGCATTTTATGGATAGTTTTGAATATGCTTTAGCTGGTCCAAATTTTACTGATAGCTTAATAGGATATTCTAAATATATTGATGTAAACTCTTTTATTGATTTATATATAATAAATGAACTTTCAAAAAATATTGATGGATACAGATTAAGTACTTATATGTATAAAGATAGGGATGATAATGGAGGTAAGCTAACAATGGGACCATTCTGGGATTATAATTTGGCTTTTGGGAATGCTGATTATTGTGATGGAGGAATTACAACTGGGTGGGAAGTAAATGGTGGCTGTGGAGATAATAATCCTTTTTGGTTTGAAAGACTTTTGGATGATACTATTTATCAAAATAAATTAAAATGCAGATGGGAGTATTTGCGCGATAGGAGTTTTCATCAAGACTCAATTTTTACCTTTATTGATAGTATGGCGTTTTATTTAAATGATGCACAGCAAAGAAATTTTCAGCAGTGGCCAACCTTAGGCGCTTATGTTTGGCCTAATTATTATGTTGGCAACACTTATCAGGATGAACTTAATTTCTTTAAAACTTGGATTGGTGATAGATTAATATGGATTGATAATAACCTGGGCGGAAATTGTTATGAAATTTTAGGGTGTACTGATCCATTTGCTTGCAACTATGATCCACTAGCAAATACAAATGATGGTAGTTGTAATTATAATTCAGCATCATACGACACCCTTGTTTCTAGCATAAGTATAAGTTGGAATGGTTTAAATTTATTGTCAACAGGAGATTATTCATACACTTTACTTAATTCATCTGGATGTGATAGTATTGCAAATATAAACTTTACAATTAGTATCACTGGGACACATGATATTGCTAGTAGTTCCCGTAGGATTCTTATTAAGATTACTGATGTTTTAGGTAAAGAAATAAGAGGAACAAAGAACGAACCACTCTTTTATATTTATAATGATGGAATGGTGGAGAAAAGAATAATAATTGAATAAATAAACTATATTTGTAATCTTAAAACATTAAATCATGAAAAAATTACTATTTTTTTTTATTTTGTATTCCATTTCTAGGAATTGCTCAAAATTCACACATAATTAATACTGTAGGGAGCACATTTTCTCCTTCTAGTTTAATTATTACTGTTGGTGATACTGTAACATGGAATAATACTGCTGGATCCCATAATGTAAACGCCACTCAAGCAACTTTCCCTAATAATCCTGAAGGGTTTGGTAATGGTGTTGCTGGGGCTCCATGGTCTTTCCAGTGGGTATTTACTATGGCTGGCACATATGATTATCAATGTGATCCTCATGTTGGTATAGGAATGACAGGGATTATTAATGTAATGCCAGTTCCTGGCTGTACAGATTCTTTAGCCTGTAATTACAACCCAACAGCAACAATTGATGACAGCTCTTGTATTTCTCCCGATGGTTGTACCGATTCATTAGCATGTAATTATGATAGTTTAGCAACATGTGATGATGGCTCTTGCTTAATTACTTATGGCTGTATCGATTCTTTAGCAACAAATTATGATCCGCTCGCTACTTGTGATGATGGAGGCTGTGTTTATCCATTACCTCCAGCTGAGAATCTATTCTTCTCAGAATATGCTGAGGGAAGTAGTAATAATAAATATTTTGAAATATATAATCCAACTTCAGATACTGTAGATTTAACTAATTACGCTTTTGCTAGGGTAAATAGTTCATCTACAAATTATAATGGAGTATATGAATTTTGGGTAGATTTTGATACTGGAGCTGTTGTATTGCCTAATGATGTTTATGTGGTTGTTCATCCATCTGCTGATCCATTTATTATAGCGGTTGCTGATATGTATTATGGTTCTTTAAGTAATGGTAATGATGGAATGGCTTTGGTTTACGGTTTAGAACCACCATCTCCTGTTGGACCTATTGCTGGAGGATACGTTATTTTGGATTGGATAGGGGATTGGGATGCAGATCCAGGACAAGGTTGGAATGTTGCAGGAATTGGAGCTGGAACACGTAACCACACATTAGTTAGGAAATGTCCAATATCTCAAGGAGATACATCTTGGACAAATGCTGCTGGAACAGATCCAGTGAACTCTCAATGGATAGTTTTATCACAAAACGATTGGACAAATATTGATTTCCACAGTACTTGTGTTTGTGATAGTTCTACCAATTCCTATACTTCAATAACAGACACTATTTGTAACGGACTATCTGTAGTTGTTGGAAATAGCACATATAATTCAACAGGAGTGTATTTAGATACTTTACTTGCTTTTAACGGTTGTGATAGTATTATTACTACAAATTTAACTGTTTTAAGTACTTCTGCTTCTTCAGTTATAAATGATATAACTATTTGTGATGGAGATAGTGTAGAGGTTGGGTCTAACGCATATATAGTAACAGGATCTTATACAGATATTTTAGTTAATTCTGCAGGATGCGATAGTATTATTACTACAAATCTTACCGTTCAAACTCCTACTTATCAGGACATAACAATTTGTGATGGAGATAGTAGAGTAGTAGGAAGCTCAGTTTATAACTCTACTGGTACTTATACCGATACAATAATAAGTTCTTTTGGATGTGATAGTATTGTACATACTAACTTAACAATCTATTCTCAATTTAATTCTATTTTTGGAGGTATTCCTAATAATGCAGTTGGAGGAGGTAATTTTTATTCAGGTCAGCAAAGTTTAGAATTGAGTTGTTATATGCCTTCTGAATTAGTATCAGCAGTTATATATTCTCAAGATACCACATTAACAACTTTTGAGATAAGAGATATTAATGGTAATGTATTATCCGATACAACTGTTAATGTTATTCCTGGAGGACATAGAATATATTTTAATTATTTAATGTCTGCTGGATCGGATTATGAACTTGGAGTGAATGGTGGTAGTAATAATTTATTCAGACATAATTCAGGAGTAAGTTATCCCTATAATTTTGGTTCATTAGCTAGCGTAACATCTTCAAGCGCTGGAGGAAATTATTATTATTTCTTTTATGATATTGAAGTAAAACAATCTTCTCAACCAACCAACTATTCTATATGTGATGGTGAAAGTATTACCGTTGCTGGAAATGTATATAATACAACAGGATTATATACTGACAGTTTAACTTCTTCCATTGGATGTGATAGTTTAGTGTTTACTAATTTAATAGTTCACCCAAATACTTCTTATTCAAACAATCAGACAATTTGTATTGGTGAAACTTATACTATCAATGGCAATATATATGATACAGCAGGTACTTATGTTGATTCATTGCAAACTATTGCAGGTTGTGATAGCATTGTTACCACTAACTTAACTATTCTTTCAATTTCAGCTGGATCTAGCATAAACAACCAAACGATTTGTATTGGAGATTCTATTATGCTTGGTACTAGTACTTATTTTACCACTGGGACTTATTATGATACATTAGTTTCTAGCAATAGTTGTGATAGTATAGTAACAACTAATTTAACCGTGCAAACAGCTAACTATGCAAGCATTAATGGTGGAATATTAGACACAGTAAATGGACCAGGGGCATTTAGCAATTACAATGGACATTTATTATTGGATGCATCAGTTGCGACACTTATAAAATCAGCTAATGTATATGCTTTGGATACCAATATAGTTACTTTTGAATTAAGGGACAGTAATGGACTGGTTTTAGAATCTGTAACACATAATGTTTACCCAGGAATTCAAAATCTAAATTTTAACTTTACATTACCTATTGGTACTGATTATCAGTTAGGAATAAATGGAGGTAATTCTGGGTTATACAGAGGTAATGCAGATACAGCAACTTTCGCTTATCCGTTTAATTCAGGTCCGGTAAGTATTACTTCTTCAGTAGCGGGTAACCAATATTACTATTTCTATTATGATATTGAGTTTATGCCTTTTTCTAGTTACAATGAAGTTAATATTTGTTATGGTGATAGCATTGTAGTTGGTTCGAATGTTTACGATACTCCAGGACAATATACTGATGTTTTAGTAGCAAATAATCTTTGTGATAGTATTGTGGTTACGGTATTGGATTTTTATCAATCTCCACAACTTATTATATATTCTTCACCTAGCCCAGCTGAAATTTGTTTAGGGGAAACTATTTTACTTGAAGGTAGTACAGGCTTTTCTTACTATTGGTGGAATAATGGGTCGACAGGTAGTAGTTTAATCGATGATCCAACGGAAGATACATGGTATTTGCTTTCAGCAAAAGACTCTAATGATTGTATTGTTAAAGAAGATATTTGGGTTTTTGTTGATTCTTGTATTACAGGTTTAGAGAATTTAGGCTTTGAACAAGGAGAATTGCAGATATATCCAAACCCAGCTAGTAAGCAACTTACTATTGATTTTAGAACAAATGCTACAAGTATAAAAGTATATAACATGTTGGGTGAACTAATTGTAGAACAAAAAATCACCAATAGTCAATCATCTGTAAAGTTGACGGTTAATAATTGGAGGTCAGCAGCTTATAATATGCATTTGCACAGGAAAGATGGTTCGATAGTCCAAAAAACATTTAATGTAGTTAAGAAATATTAGATTTTCAACAAGGTTAAGCCAAGAAATTTAGCTAAGTCGATAACGGTTGAGTGATTTGGTGCCCAACTTTGTGTTTCGAAAACTTCCTTATTTAAATTGTAAATTTTTGTGATTGATTTTTAAGTGTTACCATTCACTTTAACTATTCCATTAAGTACTATGAATTGGTTTCAATCTTGAATGTTAGAACATAGGGGTTCCGACTAATATTATATTTCTAATAGTACTACATAAATACATGTGATGTTTTCGTGAGAATATTCGATTTAATCGACTAACTCCAAAAGTATGGGGGAGATGTCGTTTAGTAAATCAAGATGTGTAAATCGTAAATTTTATTGGACATTAGACCGTGACCGTATTAGTTGTCTGTTTTTTTATTCAAATCAAATAAAAAACCTACCATCATTTGAATATTTATAAGTACATAGATATTAATCAAAGTATATAAAATTAAAATTGGGTAATAAAAAGGAGATAGAAATCTCTCCCAAATAATAAAACATCCTATTATACATAAAACAATATTTAGAATTATACATATACCAAGAAAAGATTTAAATAGATGTAATGATTTATATTTTTCTGATAATTTTTCAGAATTACTACTGTAAATTAAATTGTCTATGGTTCCCATTATTTTCTTCCAATTCTTTCTGATTATCCTTACCAAAAGAAATAAAACTAATAAAACTAAGATTCCTGTAATCATTTTTTTTTTTCAAACTTACAAGATTTACTCAGAATATTTGAAGATGTATTTAATATTTTCAATTTTAGAATCAAAACTTCTGTTAATTCTGTTTTCTCTAATCTTTCCTTTACTGTAAATTGTGTAGATGTATGAATTCTTTAATATACTGTTTGTTCTTACACT
>JABGVU010000072.1 GCA_018645865.1 Flavobacteriales bacterium | reverse complement strand
TATACCCCAATAGTTATGCAAGAAATGCGTTTTGTAACCGATTGTGGAGGGCAGTATGGTTTCATATCTTCTCATGCATCTAATTCCTTTGCTATTGCATTTTTTATTTCCTTGCTGCTAAAAAGTAGGAAAACATTTTTCTGGCTTTTCAACTGGGCAGCACTTGTTGGGCTTAGCCGTGTTTATCTAGGAGTACATTTTCCTTATGATGTAATTGGCGGAATGTTTTGGGGACTTTTTGTAAGTTTGTTGGTCTATAAAATATTTAAGTCAAAATTAAATGAAACAGTTCGATAAAATCTGGTGTTTATGGTTGCTATTAGTTGCAATCTGGAATTTTGGTTGGCCAAGTGTCCCTCCTATTGCTGATGTATTAGCTGCGGTAATTTTATCAATTGGAGTAATGATCATTAAACATAAAATAAAATGAAGAAAATCATATTAGTTATAGTTATCCTTTTTACAGGATTTCAATCTTTTACACAAGAAAAACCAAAATTGGTTATAGGTATTGTTGTTGACCAAATGCGTTACGATTACATCTACCGATTTTGGAACGATTTTGGAGAAGATGGTTTTAAAAAATTAGTAAATGAAGGTCATTTTTTCAGGAATGCACAATTCGGCTATGTACCTACTTATACAGGTCCTGGTCATGCTAGTATTTATACAGGAACTACTCCTGCTGTTCATGGTATAATTGCAAACGATTGGTACGACAAAAACTCTGGAGATTATATCTATTGTGCAGGAGATGGGGATATGCATACTGTTTGTAATTGTGAACAAAAAAATGTAGATGTGCAATCTGCAGACGGGAAGATGTCACCCCATCATATGCTAACAACAACCTTTGCTGACGAGTTAAAACTTTTCAATGAAGAAAGTAAGGTATTTGGAATATCTTTAAAAGACAGAGGAGCTATATTACCTGCAGGACATACTGCTAATGGAGCATATTGGATGAGCAGTGAGGGAAAATGGATTACTTCTTCTTTTTACATGGAAAATCTTCCTGATTATATTCAAAAAATAAATAACAATAATACTGCACAAAACTATTTGAAAGGAGAATGGGAATTTAAGGGGGAATTCAATCATAATTTAGACTCCTTACTAATGCAAAAAGGAGGAAGTGCAATAAAAAAGACACCATTTGGAAATACTATTTTAAAAGATTTAGGCCTTGAAATACTTAAAAAAGAAAAATTAGGACAAGGAAAAAACACTGATATTCTAACAGTGAGTTTTTCTGCTACCGATTATATTGGACACCAATATGGCCCTCATGCTTCTGAAATTAAAGACACTTACATTCGATTAGATAAAGATATAGGCAAACTTTTAAAAACAATTAATAGTAAAGTTGGTTTTGAAAATGCAGTTGTATTTATAACTGCCGACCATGGTGTAGTTTCAGAACCTCACGAGCTTTTAGAAAGAAATATTCCTGCAGGTTATTTTGATGGTAGCCTTATGAAAACTGAGTTATTATCTCATTTAATTATCACATATGGAGAAGGAGATTGGATAAAAAATTATTCCAACAATCATTTGTTTTTAAACCATGATTTGATTGAAGAAAAAAACATAAGTTTGGAAGAAATTCAGAGAAATTGTGCTCAATTCTTCTTAAAATATGAATGGGTAAAAAATTCTTATACAGCAACACAATTACACGAAAACGAATATTCTAATTCCTTTCATTCCTTAGTGCAAAGAGGTTTTAATCAAAAAAGATCAGGAGATGTCATTGTAAGTTTGCAAACAGGATGGCTTTCTTCTTACTGGTCTAATGGAGGTACAACTCATGGCTCATCTTATAGTTATGACACTCATGTGCCCCTTATTTTTTGGGGAGGAAGCATTCCTCAAGGAAAAACTGACAGAAAAGTAAATATTCGCGATATAGCACCAACTATTAGCACTATTTTAGGAACTGCTTACCCAAATGGTTGTACCGGAAACCCTTTACCTGAAGTTACTCAGTGAAAGAAATAGCTTCATCTGATTACTCTATTTGGATAGGTGAGAATTCCCTTTCTAAATTAGATGTTTCTGGATATTCCAAAATTGCAATTTTAGTAGATGAAAACACAAAAAGAGATTGTCTACACAAACTTCCTAAGTTTAATGATTTTATAATTATTGAGATAAAATCAGGGGAAGAACACAAGAACATTACTACTTGTAATTTTATTTGGGAAGAGCTAACAAATAATCATTTTGAAAGAAACTCACTTTTAATAAATCTAGGAGGAGGAGTAATTGGAGATATGGGAGGGTTTTGTGCTTCTACCTATAAGAGAGGAATTGACTTTATTCAAATCCCCACAACATTACTAGCTATGGTAGATGCTAGTATTGGGGGGAAATTAGGAATTGATTTTAATGGATTGAAAAACCAAATTGGTCTTTTCAATAATCCTAAGTCTGTTCTTGTAAATCCTAAATTTCTAAAAACACTTCATGATAACAAATTAAAATCAGGTTTTGCTGAAGTAGTGAAACATGCTCTCATTTCAGATAATAATTTATGGGAGGAATTAACCTCTACTCCTTTTGATATTTTAGATTGGGGAGCAATTATTTTAACTTCTATTCAAATTAAAAACAATATTATTTTATCTGACCCTTTTGAAAAAAAAAATAGAAAAAAACTAAATTTTGGACACACTTTCGGACATGCTATTGAGAGTTATTATCTTGAAAAAGGGACTCCAATTTTACATGGTGAAGCTGTTTATATGGGAATGATATTAGAAACAGAATTATCTCCTATACCAAAGGAAGATAAAAATGAAATCAAGAATTATATCTTAAGTAATTTTACATTAGCACACACCCCTAAGAAATCTAACTTACTGCCTTTTTTAATGAATGACAAAAAGAATGTTCAAGGAAAAATTAATTTTTCACTGCTAAACGAAATTGGAGATTGTAGTATTGACAATTTATTTTCTATTAATGAATTGTAGAATCTCACACCCTAATAGGAATATTAATTGTGAGATTGATTTACCTTCTTCAAAAAGTATTTCTAACCGATTATTGATTATTCAAGCGCTATGCAAACAAGAGTTCAAAATTCATAATCTTTCTAATTCTGAGGACACTAAATCTTTAAAAAATGCTCTTAATTCAACTAGTAACATAATAAATATTGGTGCAGCTGGAACTTCTTTTCGTTTCTTAACTTCTTACCTTTCCACAAGAAAAGGAGAGGGATTTACGCTTACAGGAAGTGACAGGATGAAGGAAAGGCCAATAAAACAATTAGCAGAATCTTTAAGAGAATTAGGGGCTGAAATTGAATACAAAGAACAAGAGTTTTTTCCACCTCTAAAAATAAATGGCAAAAACCTAAAGGGTGGAAAAGTGCAAATTGATGGAGAAGTAAGCTCTCAATTTATTAGCGCTCTATTATTAATTGCTCCATCTTTAAATGATGGGTTAGAACTAACAATCACTGGGGAGTTAGTATCCAAACCCTATATAAAAATGACTTTAAGTTTAATGCAAGAATTTGGAATTTCATATTCTTGGATTAACAACATTATTAAAATTGAAAATCAAAAATATATTGCAAAGGATTCTACCGTTGAAGCAGATTGGTCGGCAGCCTCATTTTGGTTTGAAATTGCGGCATTCACTAACAATTGCAATATTAAATTAAATGGACTTTCTGAAAATTCTATTCAAGGAGATAAAACAGTAATGGAGTTGTTTGAAAAATTAGGTGTGCATTCAATATTTGAAAAAGGAACTTTGACTTTAACAAAGAATAACAATTTCAATTTTCCGAACACTCTTGATTTATTAGAAACCCCTGATTTATACCAACCTTTAAAATGCACACTTTTTGGGTTAAAGAAGAGTGTGGAATTTTCAGAACTTGATACTTTAAAAGATAAAGAGACAGATAGAGTAGCTGCAGTAGAAAATGAATTATTAAAATTCAATTCTACTAATATAATCAAAACTTATAAGGACCACCGAATGGCTATGAGCTTTGCTCCTCTTTGTCTTAAGTTTGGGGAATTACAAATAACTGACATGAATGTAGTGCATAAATCTTATCCTAATTATTGGAACGATTTGGAAAAGGCAGGGTTTATAATAATGCCTTTAGCTCACTAAGACAAAAAATCTCATGCACAATATCTGTATTATGTTTTGTTTTATTGGGGTTAAAAAAGATTCCTTGTATACCCATCTGTTCTGCTCCTAATACATCTACTTCCAAATCATCACCAATCATTATGCATTCTTCAGCATTTGCTTGTTGCAAAGCATATTTAAATATCTTAGGATTTGGTTTTTTCACTCCCACTTGTTCTGATGTAATGATTTTATCAAAATAAGAGCTAAGACCAGCATGTTTCAATTTAATGTGCTGTACCTCATGAAAACCATTGGTTATAATATGTAGTTTATATTTTACCGATAGGTAGTTTAACACCTCAATGGTATGAGGAAATAGTTTGTTTTTTTTCGGACAAGTTGCTACATAATCTTCTCCAATTTTTTCTGCAAGAGTGACATCTTCTATATTATAATCAGCAAGTGTTCTTTGAAACCTTTCTCTTCTCAAATCCTTTTGAGATATTTTATCTACTCGGTATAATTCCCACAATTTATCATTATGAATCTTATAGTTTTTTATAAATGCTTCATAGTCTGCAATTCCTTTATCTGACAGATTATGAGAAATGCAAAGTTCCAAAAGAGTTTCGTGAGAACTTGCTTCAAAATCCCAAAGGGTACGATCTAAATCAAAAAAAATATCTTTTATCATTAATCTAAAAAACAGTAAAAGCTACCGAAATCACTAAGGACCAGCATACAACTGAGGTAATAAGAATAGGAATTGTTTTTTTCTTATCAGGGAAAAAGTAAAGTGCTAAATAAGTACCAATAGGAATAGAAAAAAATATAGGCGTTAAAAAGGCTATACCAAATAAACCATATTTACGAGCAGTTTTAATAGCCAATATATTCTTCATATTTCTTTTCTTCACCTTATTTCTTCTTCTTGATGCAATGAATTTGTATATTTTATCGCTTAAAAAGGAAAAGACAAAAATACTCAACATTCCTCCTGCAACAGAGAAGATAAGAGTTTGAATAAAAGTAAAATCATATTTAATGATAGAGAGTGGTATAGCAAACATAAATTTGATACCACTTAGGAAAATTACAACTAAAATTTCTAATGCTATTGACATAATTACTTTTCTTCCTTCTTAACGCATATTACTTGAAAAGGGTGCTAATTTCGTAAAAAAAATGACAGCAAACAATTGTATTCAAATTTTCTCACCAAATGCTAAATCTCCAGCATCTCCCAATCCAGGTACAATATAGGATTGGGCAGTCATTCCCTTGTCTTCAGCTCCCAGCCAAAGAGTACAGTTCCTGAAAGGTGAATTTTCTTTAAAATATTGTACCCCTTCAGAACTAGCAATAGTTACCACCACATGAATGTGTTTTGGTTTTCCTTTTGAAAGCAGTGCTTCCATAGCCAATACCATTGAACTACCACTTGCCAACATAGGATCACACAATATAACCGTCTTACCTTCTAAATCTGGAGAAGACATGTATTCAATTTTTATTTCAAAATCACCTCCCTTTTTATTCTTTCTGAAAGCAGAAATGAAACAATTTTCTGAGCTATCAAAATAATTAAGCAAACCTTGATGTAATGGTAATCCCGCACGTAATATAGTAGCCAACACTGGCTTTTCTATCATTAAACTTTCTGAAGAAATGCCAAGTGGAGTAGTAATATCATTATTTTTATAAGTCATTTTTTTACTGATTTCGTAAGCAAAGACCTCTCCTATTCTTTCAATATTTCTTCTGAAACGCATAGCATCTTTTTGAATATTTACATCTCTTATCTCACGAATAAAATGATTGAATATTGAATTCTGTTTTTCTAGATTAATTATTTTCATTTTTAAATATATATTAATTTAACTATATCCTCATAAACATTACGCCAACCTTTCCATACCCCTACATCACTAAAAGTATCATTATGCCAAATGCTTATTAACGTTCCATCTACTTGTTTTACTTCATTTATAATTTCAGATAATTGTTGAACCACATCATCAGGATTTAACTGCATATTAAACTTTAAAGTATCATCAACTATTGCAAAAGGATGAATTTTAATAGGCAAAACCTGTTCCATGTCTAAGTTGTAGAATGTAAAGGAACTAGTAATTCCTGCCCTAAATCCCAAAACAGAAGCATAGCCCATTGTATAATCATTAGTAATACCAACCTCTAACAAACGTTTATATGTTTTAGGAAATGATAATTGCAAAAAGTGTTGACGACTAAAGGTAACTTCTCTCTTTTGAATATCCTCAAGGCGTTTTATCTCAATTGCTAATTTGGTTTCATTAATACTTGAACCAAAAGAAGGGTGAATGCCCACTGGCGTCAAATCCGATAAACCTTTGACTAAAGTTTGAAAGTTACTGTTTGTATGTGAAATGTTTTTATCATTCAAACCATAATCTCCTAATAGCACAAAATAACGCACATCAAGATTATATTTCTTCTGCAAATTCAATTGCAAGGAAAAAGTATCAAAAGGATCTTTCCTTTTCTTAGAGATAACTGTTACTGCCATTTTTAAAGAATCAATATCAAACCTTAACATTGCTTTTAATAGAAACGCGATTGAACGCATAAAACCTTTGCCTTTATACAGGAAAGCATTATCAATATCAATAGTTGAAATATACTTAAATCTTGGGTGTTTTATTTTCAAATACGGGAACTTATCATCAATAACACTTATTAATTGCTTAGCCCAGATATTAACAACTGGCTTTTGTAAAAAGTTATGTTTAAAAGCTAAACTTTCTTCTGCTTTAAACCGATTATATTTATCTTTTAAGTGAGGTAGATATTCCTCATACCTACTTACTAAATAGAAGCTTGCTGCAAAAATATCATATGCAAAAGCACTTTCATTTGAAGTTTGAAAAAAAACTGGGCAATTTTTATACTTCCCTATTTGGATTGACACTTGATTTATTCCTCTTTCATTTAATAAGGAATGTGCCTCAATAAATATTTCACGCTCACAAATAGGTGATAGTGAATAATTCAATTTTGAAGTTTGAGCAGTTAAGTAGGTAGGCTTGTCATCCGTTAACTTATAGTCAATTTGATAAATCTCATTGAAAATTAGCTCAAAGACATACTGGTGCCTAGCTGTAATTTTAGGAATATATATTAACAAGCTTTGCATTAGACAAATATAAAAAAAAGGGCTTATCGCAATGATAAACCCTTTCTAGATAATTATTTTCTTATTTATGCTAATGCATTTACATGCTTAGATAATTTTGATTTTAAATTAGAAGATTTATTCTTATGAATAATATTTCTTTTTGTCAATTTATCCAACATACCTGCAACTTTAGGAAATAACGCAGCAGCTTCTTTTTTATCCGTTCAGGCACGCAAAGCTCTAACTGCATTTCTTGCAGTTTTATGCTGATATTTATTTAACAATCTTTTTGTTTCGGATTGTCTTATTCTTTTTATTGCTGACTTATGATTTGCCATAGTTTTAAATTTTAGTAGCCCGACGGAGAATCGAACTCCGGTTACATGGATGAAAACCATGCGTCCTAACCACTAGACGACCGGGCCATAATGTTCTCAAAATTGAGGTTGCAAATTTATATTTTTTTTTAACCCAAACGAAAAATTAATCATTATTTGTTTCAAAAGAAAATTTGTAACCCATTCGTTTGGCTGTTTTTAGTTTTTGATTGTTATTCACATCTAGTATTTCATGAACAGACACAATTTCAACATCATTGAAATTTGGTGCTTGTAAATCAAAATTCAAAGCATAAATCATTATTTCATTAATAATTTTATCAATCTGTACAGCATTTATTTGTTGATTTACAAAATCATTAAACAAAAGATCTAACTGTTTATTACCCTCAACAAAAAAATGTTTATCCTTATTGATAAATACACGAGCAATTAAATAGCCCGCATCATTCATACGGTTATATTTAAAGGAATCCGAAAGAAAATTATAGATATTAATCACTCCGCAAAAAGATCTTAACTCATCCTCTTTAACATATTTTGTTTTATGAATTGAATGCGAATTTGGAAAATCAAATACATTGGAATGCATATAAAAGAGTAAAGTATCTCCTGAAAATTTTAATTTTGATTCAAAATCGCCAGCTGAAGAATAAATAACTTGCACATCTTTATCAGCTAATTCATTATTGACAATATCTGATTTAATTTTTAAATACTGCTGAAATTCAGCAAAAACTCCCTTAGTTTTTCGAAAAACCTCTTGCTTTGCGCTAGCTTTAGTTTTTAATAATTCAACAATTTTTTCTCTATTATTCATTTTTTAATATGCTTTTGCAAACAACACTCTTTTATCAGAAAGCTTCCCAGAGAATAAACAAACTCCATTTTCCATCTTTACATCCAGAGGAATACATCTTATTGTTGCTTTAGTTTCTTTTTTAATTAATTCTTCAGTTTCAGAAGTACCATCCCAATGCGCATATACAAAACCACCTTTTTCAATTAACTTTATAAACTCTGCTTTAGAGTCCGCTTTATAAGTTCTTTCTTCACGATAGGTTAATGCTTTTTTATATAAATTATCTTGAATATTCTCTAACAAATGTTCAATCTTATTTTCGATATCTATTATCTGATAAGTTTCTTTTTCCAAAGTATCTCTACGAGCCACTTCAATAGTCCCGTTTTCTAAATCACGAGTCCCTAATGCTAAACGCAATGGCACTCCCTTCAATTCATATTCTGCAAATTTCCAGCCGGGCTTATGTGTATCTCTATTATCGAATTTAACTGATATATTTTTTTCTTCTAAAGCTTTCTTCACTTTATTAGCAACCCGTGAGACAGCATTTAATTGTTCATCTCCTTTGTAAATTGGTACGATAACTACTTGAAATGGCGCTAATTTTGGAGGTAATACTAAACCATTATCATCAGAATGTGTCATAATTAAAGCGCCCATCAAACGAGTTGAAACACCCCATGATGAAGCCCAAACATATTCTTTCTTACCCTCCTTAGTTGCGAACTTCACATCAAATGCTTTTGCAAAATTTTGTCCTAAAAAATGAGATGTACCTGCTTGTAAAGCTTTCCCATCCTGCATAAGCGCTTCAATACAATAGGTTTCTTCAGCACCTGCAAAACGCTCATTGACTGATTTCAATCCTTGAACAACTGGCATTGCCATAAAGTTTTTAGCAAAATCAGCATAAATATCTATCATCTGCTCAGTTTCCTCTACTGCTTCTTTTTTAGTAGCATGAGCGGTATGTCCTTCTTGCCATAAAAACTCGGTAGTACGTAAAAATAATCTTGTACGCATTTCCCATCGAACTACATTTGCCCATTGGTTTATCAAAATTGGCAAATCACGATATGATTGTATCCACTTTCGGTAAGTATCCCAAATAATGGTTTCAGATGTAGGGCGAACAATTAATTCTTCTTCTAATTTAGCTGTTGGGTCAACTATTAACCCTCTACCATCCTCAGCATTTTTTAAACGATAATGCGTAACGACAGCACATTCTTTTGCAAATCCCTCAACATGAGCAGCCTCTTTACTTAAATATGATTTTGGGATAAAAAGAGGGAAATAAGCATTCACATGTCCTGTTGCTTTAAACATCCTATCTAGTTCTGCTTGCATTTTTTCCCAAATTGCAAATCCATAAGGCTTGATTACCATACAACCTCTTACTCCAGAATTCTCTGCTAAATCAGCACCTTGTACAATTTCATTATACCATTGTGAGTAGTCTTTTTCTCTTGATGTTAGTTTTTTTGCCATTTTGCTTTAAAAAATGTAATTTTGTAATGTTATTTTCGTTAATTTATAAAAGTTGTACAAAACTAACAAATTAAACTAGCATAAGTTTATGCCTGTCAAACAAAAACATACTAATATGAGACCTTTACTTTATACCTCTATCGTTTTACTTTTTTTATCTTCTTGCATTACATCCACCCATATCCATTATAGCGACCCTAATTATTTGGCTAGTAATGAATTCAGTAGTTATGATGATATTGTAACAGAACCCATAGCTGAAATTGAGCAAACACAATATACAGACACAATAACTGATGATTATTATAGCGAATATGATGTTGCTGATGATTATTATGATTATAGTTTTTCCTCAAGAATAAGAAGATTTCATAGACCAATGTATTACAGTAATTATTATGGAGGACTTTATACTGATTATTACTGGTATAATAATGATCCTTTCTATTGTGGAACAAGCATCTACTTCGGATACAATTGGAATTCTCCTTATTATTCATACTATTCTTATTCACCTTATTACTACAATAATTACAATAGCTATTACACTTATGGGTATAGCAATCATCAACATCATACGCCAAATTACACTTATTATAACAGCAATAATAACCACACAACAGGACATAGAGGTTCCTTATCCTCACATTCTATCGGAAGAGGGGTGAAAACCAATACTATTATACCAAATACTGTTGTAAATACATCAACTTTAAACATTAAGAATGGGAATACTTTGAAAAATAACACCAATTCTATAATAAAGAATACCTCAATAACAACCAAACCTTACAGGGAAAACACAAGTATTAAAACAAATACTAACAGGGATAATACTACTACCAAAACAAACAACTCTTATAGGGTAAATACATCAATTAAGACTTCTACAAAAAAAGGGAATCGTTCCTATACTGCTCCAAGATATAACTCTAGTAAACGAAATTATAACTCAGGAAGCAGTAAATCTAACAGTGGAAATAGACCCTCAAGAAGTTCAAATAGAAGAAGTGTAAAACCAAGAAAATAACAAATGAAAAAAGGATTATTAAACCTAACAATTATTGCGCTAAGCAGTATTACTTTATTAGCTCAAAACGAGATTGATGCTTTACGTTTTTCAAAAGATGTATCATTAGGAACGGCTCGTTTTTCAGCAATGAGTGGTGCATTTGGCTCTTTAGGTGGAGAGTTTTCGGCACTAAGTCTAAACCCTGGAGGAATTGGTATGTATCAATTTTCTGAGTTTAGCTTTACTCCAAGTTTCAACTTAAATAGCACTACTTCTTATTATGGAAATAAAGAAACTGACTACAAATCAGGATTAAAAATAGGCAATATAGGACTTGTATTTTCAAGTCCTAGAGAAAATTCAGAATGGAAAAGAGTCAATTTTGCTATTGGCTGGAATCAATTAGCAAATTATGATGGTAATATTAGAATTCAAGGTAAAAACAATACCTCCTCAATAGCTGATAATATCTTAGCTATTTCTCAAGGTAATTCTATTGATGAGTTAAATACACTTTATTCTGCACCTTCTTTTTGGACTGACTTAATTGACTTAGCTAACAATAGTATAGATACAACAACTAATTGGTATGCTCACGATAACGGAAATTACATTTCCAATGTTAAAGGAAATTCTTCAAAAACTCAAACTAAAAATATTCATTCCTCTGGAGGAAAAAATGAGTTCATTTTCTCTACTGGAGGCTCTTTTAACGAACAATTATATTTAGGAGCTACAATTGGAATTCCTACTCTGGATTATTATGAAAAATCAACTTATAGTGAAACAAATTTTGAAGACACAATTAATGGTTTGAAAGGATTTGATTTAAATGAGGAATTAAGCGTTTATGGAGCTGGACTAAACTTAAAACTAGGCGCAATACTGAGAGTAAATGACAACTTAAAACTAGGTGCTTCCCTGCACACCCCAACAGCTTATAGCATTGAAGAAACCTACAGCACAAGCTTAACAACTAATTTCAATGATACAAGCTTTACTGAACGCTCAAATACTAATTACTTTGAATACGATTTAATTACGCCTTGGAAAGCAATTTTAAGTGCATCATCATTGTTAAACAATAATATTCTATTAAGTGCCGACTATGAAATAGTTGACTACTCTTTTTCCAACATGCATTCTAGTCAATACACGTTTACTGATGAGAACACTGTTATCCAGGAACTATATACTAAAACTTCTAATATCCGCCTAGGTGTTGAAATGAATGTAAAACCTTTTGTCCTTAGGGCAGGTTATTCCAAGTACGGAAGTGCGTATGTAAAGAAGGATTATAGTCAAGAAAATTATAGTTTTGGTTTAGGAGTAAATAATGGAGGGTATTATTTTGATGCTTCTTATGTACTTTCTCAAGGAAACAGTGAACACCTTTTATATGATGAGGAGTATATCAGCCCTATTGCTTTAGCAAATACAAATCATAACCTTATTTTTACTTTAGGATTTAGGTACTAGTTCGAAACCCGATTTAAACCTGCTTTTGCTTTTTGGTGGATTCCTCTTTCATAATCAAAATTAGAAAGGGATAAGCATTTTTCAAAATAGATTTTTGCCTTAACACTTTCATTTTGCTTTTCGTAAATCAGTCCTATCTGCAAAGCTGACATAGGTCCATAATAAGTAGTCGATTCTTTTCCTAAATCGTAAGCATATTGATAGTTAGCAATTACCTCAACACTTTCATAATCAAGCTTAGATTTGATGCGCGCTAAACGATACCAATATTCATCATAGAATCCAAAATAGTCTTTTATCATCTTCACTCCAGAAAGATATAATAGTGCCTTTTCATAGTAACCACCATCATAAAGCAACCTTGTTCTTAGTAATCTAGAATGAGTATAATATTTATTTTTTATTCCTGATTCAGCATACTTCACAGCTACTTTATCTTCATCAATAAAAGCGTTTCCTGTAGAAATTACTTTTTTAAAATAAGCGATCTTCTTTTCAGGTTCCTGTTGTAAAAACGAAATCCAAGCCAACTTATGGTAAGCCGATTTTATGTAATTATTGCCTTTAAAATTAGCAAGAAAACGTTTAAAAAAACCCTTAGATTTTTCATATTCCAGCTTGTATAAGTATGCCATTCCCAACAAATAATCCAGGTAATGAAATGGATATTTCCCCTGAACAGACGGACGATTTTCTAATACCTTAATACATAATTCATTTTTACCCAAGGAATGAGCAAGACGAGCAGCAGCAAAATTCAATAAATAATTATAAGTATAACCCTCTCCTATTTTAGACAATAACTCCTTACAAGCCACCTCATCATTTGTCATGTTCAATTGTAAGAAAGCAGTTAAGAATAAAATTTCTTGATGATACATTTTCATTTCATTATCTTCTAACAAAGATTTTAATTTGCCTAAACCTTGTAAAACATTCCCATCCATACCTAATAGAGACGTTACCCATTGATAATTTTCAGGGATAGCCCCAACCAAAGTATGTAATAGTCCTAATCCTTTTTGATTTGGCCTAAAACTAGGAAATAGCTCTTGATTTTCTTCTAGAAGAGAATATGCTTTTTGAATTTCATAGGAAGCTGTTAGGTATTCCTCAAATTTTAAACGAGCAAAAGCCCATTGCAAATGTATCTCAGCCTGAGCATATAAATAGTACGGAGATTTTTCATCCCCTTGCTGAATCAAATCAATTCTATCTGATTTTTTATTCTTTGCTGAAACGAAATATTCCTCATCCTCCCCAATAAGTATCGTTAAGAAATCAATATAATTATACTGAAGAGAAATAATTGCATTTTCAGGATTCTGCTTATTCTCAAGTTCTAATAATTGATTAGCAGCTTCAAATTCCAGGTTGATGATATGTATATAAGATTGCTGCATACGTTCATTTATTTGAAAAGAAGCAAAAATAGAGGTGCTTAAAAAAAGAAATAGAAGTGTTAAAATTCTCATTGCATAAAAAAAGGGATTCCAAAAATATGAAATCCCTTTAAATTAAGTTCGTTTATTGTTAAGCTTCTTGCTCTTCCAATATACTTGAGTTAACCATAATTCTACCACAATGCTCACAAACAATTACCTTTTTGTGCATTTGAATATCTAATTGTCTTTGTGGTGGGATTTGGCTAAAGCAACCTCCACAAGCATCACGATCAACAGAAACAACTGCTAAACCATTTGATACTTTACTTCTAATTCTCTTATAAGCGTTTAATAATCTTTCTTCAATTATCTTTTCAGCTTTTGCAGAATCCTTCATTAAAGCAACTTCTTCTTTTTCTGTTTCTTTAATGATTTCATTCAATTCACTTTGCTTTATTTTTAATTCTTCTTGTTTTTCAGTGATTTGAGCTGTACAAGCATTGATAATTTCAGTTTTATGCAAAACATTAGCTTGATTCTGAATTTTATTCTTTTCAGCAATCTGAACTTCTAAGTTTTGAAACTCAATTTCCTTAGTTAAAGAAGTAAATTCACGATTATTCTTGATGTTTTTCAACTGTTTCTCGTATTTTTCAATAGCATCAGTTGCTAATTCAATAGAGTTTTTGTTAGCAGCTATATCGTTAGTTATAACAGTTAACTCACCATTAAATTTCTCTAAACGAGTATTTAATCCAACAATTAAATCTTCTAAATCTTCAATTTCCAAAGGCAATTCACCTCTGATAATTCTAATTTTATCCACTTCAGTGTCAATTACTTGAAGTTGGTGTAAAGCTTTCAATTTATCTTCAACAGAAGCTCTATTTTTTTTTGTCATTTTTTCCATTATAAGTACTTTATCGGATTTGTATTCACTTTTGATAATCGGACGGCAAATTTAATAAAATTTTTGACAAGCAAATCATAAATTAAATCCTTTGTAAATTGCTCACTTTCATAGTGTCCAATGTCTGCAATAATAATCTTATTTTCAGCATCAAAAAACTCATGATATTTAAAATCAGCCGTTATAAAAACATCCGCTTTTGCAGTTATTGCATTTTTTAACAAAAAACTACCACTACCACCACAAACTGCAACGGTTTTAATCTGTTGCTTTACTAAAGGAGTATACCTCACACAATCTGTTTGCATATTCAGTTTTAAATTTTTAAGAAATACTTGCGCATCAACAGGCACATTTAATTCACCAATAATTCCTGAACCTATAATATTTGTATTTAAATCTTTTCTTGGCAACAAAACTTTACAATTTACTAATCCTAATTTTTCCGCAATTTTAGCATTCACACCATTATGCACATTATCCAAGTTGGTATGTATAGCATAAATAGCAATTTCATTCTTTATCGCTTTTATAACCGTACTCTCAATATAATTAGATCCATTCAGCTTTTTAAGTCCACTAAAAATGATAGGATGATGAGCAATTACCAAATTGCAACCTGTAGATATTGCCTCATCAATTATTGCTTCAGTACAATCTAAAGTAATGAGCGCTCCTTTAACCTCAGCATTGGTATCTCCAATAATTAAACCGCAATTATCATAACTTTCTTGATATTCGAATGGAGCAATAGATTCTAAAAAACTAGCTACTTGTTTTATTTTCATTTTTCAAAAATACAAAACAAAGTCTATTCCTCAAATTCTAGTATCTCAAATCTAAATCTTATCTTTGCCATATGCGTTATTTACTTTTCCCATTATCATTCATCTACGGTAGTATAACTAGCATGCGTAATTTATTATTTGATTATGGAATTTTAAAAGAGAAAAGCCACCCTATACCTATCATCTGTGTTGGTAATTTATCGCTAGGGGGGACAGGGAAAACACCACACATCCAATACCTTTTAGATATATTAAAGAACAACTATAAAGTTGCTGTACTAACTAGAGGATATGGGCGTAAAAATTCCAGATTACAACTTGTTGAAATTAAAAGCAATGCTTTTGAAGTAGGTGATGAACCTTTACAACTAAAGCAAAATAATCCAGAATGTTTAGTTGTGGTGGAAAAGAACAGAAACAAAGGAGTGCTGCATATTCTAAAACATTTTCCTAAAACAGAAGTTATATTATTAGATGATGGATATCAGCACAGATGGATAAAAGCAGGATTTAACATCATTGTTACCCCCTTCTCATCTCCTTTTTACAATGACTACCTTATGCCATTTGGCAAATTAAGAGAAGGAAAGAAAGGAGTTATAAGAGCAAATGCTGTAATTTTTAGTAAAACCCCAGAAAAAACCAATCCTACTTTGAAAAAAGGAATGCTAGAAAGATTACATCTTTTTGCGCATCAAAAAGCTTATTTTTCAGTAATTGAATATCATCAATTCAAATGCATAAGCAATAATACTGAACTAGAGGGAAACAATCCCTACAGCATCACCTTAGTTAGTGGTATTGCAAATGCAAATCCTCTTATTAAATACCTTAAAGAAAAAGGGCACAGTATTAATCATTTAAAGTACTCTGACCATCACAATTACACCAGTAATGATATTGATGATATCTTAACAAGATACAATGCTGAAAAAAGCACAAAAAAACTTATCTTGACCACCGAAAAAGATGTTACAAAACTAAAGCAATTTTTACCTTACTTTAAAGATGTTAATTTCTATTATATCCCTATTAAAATAAAAATTGAACAGTCAGAAAAATTTAAAAAACAGATACTTGATTATGTTGAGAAAAATTAAAGAATCAACAGAATTCTTACAAAAGAAAACAAACCGAAATCCTCAAGTCGGCATAATACTAGGGACAGGACTTGGTGGTTTAGTGAATGAAATTGAGATTGAATATTCCATTTCTTATGAGGAGATCCCTAACTTTCCTTTCTCAACAGTTGAGGGGCATTCAGGACGATTAATTTTTGGAAATTTAGGAGGAAAACAAGTAGTTGCTATGCAAGGTCGCTTTCATTTTTATGAAGGATATACTATGGATAAAGTTACTTTTCCTGTACGAGTAATGAAATTGCTTGGTATCAAAAATCTAATTGTTTCCAATGCAAGTGGTGGAGTAAACCCTAATTATCAAGTGGGTGATTTAATGATACTTAGCGATCATATTAACTTAATTCCAAATCCTTTAATAGGAAAAAATATTACTGAGCTAGGCCCAAGATTTCCTGATATGAGTGATGCCTACTGTTCTACTCTTATTGCCAAGGCAGAAGCTATAGCAAAAGCCAATAATATACCCATAAAAAAGGGTGTTTATATTGCCTTAACTGGCCCTACTTTGGAAACACCTGCCGAATATAAACACATGCGCATTATTGGAGGAGATACGGTAGGAATGTCAACTGCTCCTGAAGTAATTGTAGCGCGCCACATGGATATTCCTTGTTTTGCCATGTCAGTAATTACTGATTTAGGCGTTCCTGGTAAAATTAAAAAAGTAACGCATGCCGAAATTCAACAAGTATCAGAAGTGGCCGAACCCAAACTAACCTTAATTATTAAAAAACTTATAACTAATATATAATGAAAGAAATCATCTTATCTTTTAGCATAATACTACTTACTTTTAGCAGTAATGCGCAGCAAACAGCAACACTTTTATACCATTGGGAGGACACAACATTAGTTGGTTCATATGCTTATAATAATGCTTATAATGAATGCTGGGGGTTGGTGGTAAATGATAGAGAAATTGCCATAATTGGCTCTACTGAAGGAACTCACTTCTTTGATATTACTGACCCAGCAAATAGTTCAGAAGTTGCCTTTGTTGCTGGAGCATATACTGGAGGAGGAGTAATTCATAGAGATTATCATGATTTCCAAGGGTATTTGTATGTTGTTTGTGATGAAGGAAGCACAAGTACACTTCAGATTATTGATATCTCTAACTTACCAAATTCGGTAAATACAGTTTACGATTCTAATCAATTATTTATACAATCTCATAATATCTTTATTGATACGGCAACCGCAAAATTATATGCTTGCGCTTCTAATTCAGCAATGGATATATATAGTCTAATTGACCCAATAGATCCGACCTTAATTTATTCATACAATGCTGTAGGCCATGTTCATGATGCTTATGTTCGTAACGATACAGCATATCTTAATTGCGGAAATGATGGATTTAGGATTATCGATTTTCATTATCTTGATTTATTACCAGGAACAGCTTGGGTTGAATTAGCATCATTAACATCTTATCCAGATGCTGGCTATAACCATTCAGGTTGGCTAAATGATGATGGAACACTATATATTATGCAAGATGAAAACCATGGTTATGATGTAAAAATACTAGATATTGCTGACCTTACCAATATTTCAGTTTTAGCTACTTTTAATTCGGGAGTTGATCCACAATCAATGGCCCATAATGGAATTATAAAAGGAGATTTAGCCTACATCCCTTATTATCATGATGGCTTAAGGGTATTTGATATTTCTGATCCAATCAATCCTGTTCAAACTTGGGAATATGATACTTATGCTCCTAATAGCCATGCTTCCTATAAAGGGGCTTGGGGAGTATATCCTTATCTTCCTTCTGGAAATATTATTGTGTCTGATATGCAAACTGGTTTGTATGTTTTTCAATGCGGAACACCTACATCAACAATAGAGGAAAAACTAAATATAAAAATATTCCCTAATCCTGCAACAAATCAATTTACACTTTCAAATACCCATGCTGAAACCCTAATTTTATACAATACATTAGGAATAAAAGTAAACGAGCAAAAATTAAATGCAAATCAAAATATAATTTACAAAGGAAATTTAGCTAATGGTTTATATTTTTACCACTTAAATAACGGGAACACATTAATTGAATCAGGAAAAGTAATCTTTGAATAACTACATGAGTTTAAGAGAAAAATATGAAGTTGTAATTGGGCTTGAAGTGCATGCTCAGCTACTTACCAAAACTAAAGCTTATTCTTCTGATGAAAATATTTATGGGGAAGCTCCCAACACTAAAACATCAGTTATTTCATTAGGTCACCCAGGAACATTGCCTAGGAGTAATAAAAAAGTAATTGAGTATGCTGTAAAATTAGGGATAGCAGTAGGAAGTAACATCCGAGAAAGAAATGAATATGCGCGTAAAAATTACTTTTATGCCGATTTGCCAAAAGGCTATCAAATCACACAAGACACTACCCCAATTTGCAATGGAGGAACTATTCAAATTAAAGATGATAAAGGAAATAATAAACAAATTGCTATAACCCGTATCCATATGGAAGAAGATGCCGGCAAGAGCATACATGATTTAGATCCCTTCAATACCTTAATAGATTTAAACAGAGCAGGCGTACCTTTAGTTGAGATTGTTTCCGATCCTGATATTCGTTCTTCAGATGAAGCATATCAATACATCAATGAAGTGAGAAAATTGGTGCGATATTTAGATATTTGTGATGGAAACATGGAAGAAGGGTCTTTAAGGTGTGATGCTAATATTTCAGTAATGCTGAAAGGGGCTAGTGAATTTGGGACTAAAGTAGAAGTAAAAAATATGAACTCTACTAGAAATGTAAAACGAGCTATTGAGTTTGAGATAGATAGACAAATTGCCTTAGTAGAAGCAGGCAAGGAAGTAAGTCATGAAACAAGAAGTTTTAATTCAGCAAATAACTCAACTATTTCAATGCGACACAAGGAAGAAGCAAATGACTATCGTTACTTTCCTGAACCAGATTTGCAGGCAGTAATTGTTACTCAAGAATATATTGAAAAAGTAAAAAATAGTCTACCTCCCCTACCAAGCGAACTTTTCCAAAAGTTTACTACTGAATTTGGTTTATCAGATTATGATGCCAATATTCTTACTGATGATAAAGAAATTGCACTATACTACAATGAATTATGCAGTTCAACCAAGAACTATAAGTCAGCTGCTAATTTTGTGAACGGAAGTGTAAAATCTTACCTAAATGAAAAAGCAATTAGCATTGCCAACTTCAGTATAAACCCTAAAAGATTAGCAAACCTCATTTCTATTGTTGATCAAGGAAAAGTAAGTAATACAGTTGCTACATCGAAAGTATTTCCTACAATGCTTGCTTGTAATGATACAGCTGATAAAATAGCAACTGACAATAACTGGACACAAGAAAGTGATAGTGATGCTTTAGATCATTATATTAAACTAGCAATCGCTAAATATCCAGAGAAAGCAAAAGACTATAAAGAAGGTAAGAAAGGATTAATTGGTTTATTCATGGGAGAAGTAATGAAACTTTCGAAAGGACAAGCTGATCCTAAATTAGCAAACCAATTATTAAGAACTCAACTAGAAAAATAATTTTGAAGAAAGAAAAAATATATTTTGCTTCCGACTTTCATTTAGGAACCCCTAATATGGTAGAAAGTCATAAAAGAGAAAAGAAGATTGTCCAATGGTTTACTGAAATTGAAAAAGACGCAAAAGCAATTTATTTAGTAGGCGATATTTTTGATTTCTGGTTTGAGTACAATAAAGTAGTCCCTAAAGGATTTGTTCGTTTATTAGGGAAAATTGCCAGTCTAACAGATAATGGAACGCCCGTACATATATTTGCAGGCAATCATGATTTATGGATGAGAGATTATCTAGAAACTGAAATAGGTGTAAGTATACATCGCGGAAATATCATTATTCAAGAAGGAAATAGAAAAATACTTATAGGACACGGAGATGGATTGGGAGATGGAGATTATTTTTATAAAATTCTTAAAAAAATATTTACTTCCAAAATCTGTCAATGGATATTTTCTCGTTTTCACCCTAATTTTGCAT
This sequence comes from Flavobacteriales bacterium, assembly GCA_018645865.1. Taxonomy (GTDB): domain Bacteria; phylum Bacteroidota; class Bacteroidia; order Flavobacteriales; family BACL11; genus UWMA-0277. The sequence goes on along the minus strand of JABGVU010000072.1, from coordinate 28,735 downwards.
TTACTTTAGCGCATATTTGGAGTAATAATAGTCGTAAAAGTGGTGATGAAATTCAGTTTAGTAGTAAAGAAAAAGAAATTCTTTTTGGGTATTGTCAACAGCAACAAAAGCTAAACCCTCTTGACTATTATGTTTTCGGACACAGACACCTGCCGCTTGAATTAATGATAGATGAGCAGGCTAAATATATTAATACAGGCGATTGGCTACAGTATTATACTTATGCTGTCCTTGACAATGGGAAACTTGAATTAAGAACCTATAATAAATAAGCCATCATTTCTGATGGCTTTCTTTTTATATTTATTTTGATTGTTTTAGGATTAATTTATCTGTCATAACTATATCTCCATCAGCAACAACCTTAACAAAATAGATTCCTGTTTCAAGATGAGATAAATCAATATCATTGACCATATAATAGTTGCTTACTATTTCTCCACTAAATAAATTCATTATTTCTGCACCTAAAATATTTACCAACCTAACCTCAACCTTTTTATTGGATAAATTATTAAGTTCAATAAATGTTTTCCCATCTGTTGGGTTAGGATAAATTGAAACTCTTGAAGCAATTGCAGAATTAGGAAGCATTAAACTAGCAGCTTCTCCTATTTTAATATTATCTAAATAGAAATTATTTGCACTACCATTAGTAATATATTCAAATTTGAATTTAATATTATCATTTTTTAATTGATTTTTTGTCATAACGGTATCATTCCACTCATCTGTATTTGGTTTGAAATTAGTGGAATACAGGCCTGCATTAGCAACTTGCACATTAGTTAACGAACCCAGAATTCTCCATACTTCTCCACAATCATCTGAGTAATATACATTAACCTCATTGACAGGAAAAGTATTTAATGAAGCTCCTGAATATGAGAACTTAATTGCTGGACTTGTTAAAGCACTTAAATCATAAGCTATTGAGATTAATTCATCCGTTCCTAAAGTCAAATTATCTTTATCTATCATTAATCCTGCTGAACCAGAAACAGCTACTCCATTTATCCATTCCCAAGAAGAATTCTCAACTGCATTAAAACTCCAATCTCCTTCCGATAAACCTTTTGTTACTTGCCAGTCTAACGATAATTCAGAAGCATCCTCAAAGTCATAGATGTAACTTCCTGCAGTATTTGAAGATGATGTAGAAGAGATAGTAATTAGAGAGTCTTTTACAGTTGTTGAAACACATGTATTAGTATAATAAGCAATATAAGTTTTTTTCTCTACCTCACCTCTATAGAAAAGGGTATCCATAAAATAAGCATCAAAAGATTCACTTTCATAATTACCATAATAGTAAGTTAAAGTATCTCCTAAAAAGAGAATGGAATCTTTTTCCCAAACAGAAAAACATAGAGCTAACCTATTATATTCTTCAATTTCTAAAGAATCACCATAAGGAGCACTAAAGGTCAATAAAAATGTGTCTAATCCAAGTGCAAAAGAAGAATGAGCACCAATAACACTATCTTCAGGGGCATTAAGCTTCCATAAAGATGCTATACTTAAAGAATCTACATCTAAATGCAGTACAATATTTGAAGCATTCATAGCTAATAGTTCAGTTTCTTTTCCCTGCACATTTAAGGTCTCTACAATAGAATCATAAGAAGTTGCATTAACTAAATCTAAATTAGACAAACTAGCAGCTCTAGACTCAGTAGTTTCATTGTATGCAATTGTTAATGAGACATCATAACTACCAACCGTTGAATAGGTATGTGCAACTAAATTAGAATTTGAATCATCTGTATCTCCATCACCATAATCCCAAGTTAGTGCATTAACTGTTCCTGATGCAAACTGAGTTTTATTTCCCTTTAATACAATATTCTCACCTAAACACATAAAATATTTTCCTGTAGAACTTGCAAAGTCAGCATTTTGCTTACAAGTTGGCGTTACAAAACCATCAACAGTACCAGTAAAATTAATATTTTCTACTGACCACATATATTCTCTAAAACCTATGCCAGTTGTATCATTCTCAGTATCATATACTCCATCTAAAGTTTCATTCATTACATCTACTTGACCTGCTGAAAACATAGTAACATAATTATCATTAGTATAGTCCATGTAATTCATATACATCTCACCTGCAGGGTTTAATGAATCTGCAACACAACCATTATCCATGAAACCAACATGATAAGGAAAAGTTGCTGGTGAAGGAAATGGACCTGGATTTTCTCCAGCACCATTTGAATATTTATGAGTTGGCGTATCTTTTACTCCGTCATCTCCACAAGTAGCATCTCCCCAAATATGTCTTAAGCCTAGCCAGTGTCCTACCTCATGCGTTAAAGTTGTTGAGTTTACATCTGACATCTCTCCTGCTTTCAAAACAACACCATCAGTTGACATGGATCCTTGGGAGGGAAACTGAGCAAATCCAAGTAACACACCTCCATCATCCTGCGGAGCAAAACGTTGAAGTGTCCAAATATTTAAGTATTGGTACGAATTCCAATAACTCAAAGCTTTAACAGCATTTCTATTCTCAGGCTGATTTGTCAGTTCTGATTGAACTCTTAAAATACCATTTGTAGGTCTAGCTGTACAGGTATCACAATTAGGATCGACTGGAGTAAGTTTTGCTAAACGGAACTCAATATTTGCTACACCCCGTACTGAAGCAAAGATTTCAGGAGTTAAAGGATAGCCATTTGATTGACCTAAAAACTTATCTGATTGACCGTTTATATTTTTATTTAAAGCATCTATTGCTCCTTGAATAGCAGCGTCAGATATATTTTCTCCTCCCAAATTATGAATAACATGAACTACAACTGGAATGATTTTTTTACCATCCTCAATCTTAAGATGTGTCATTTTACCTAAAGCAGATTTGTGGTTAGCTTCTAACTCAGCATTTAAAGATTCTAACTCTTGAAAGAAAGTAGGGTGTTTTTGTTTTTGTTCTTCTAATGACCCTTCAAAAGTACCACACTTTTGTGCATTTACTGAAGTAACTGTTAAAAAAGATAAAATTAAAGTTAAAAGTCTATTTCTCATATCTAATGAATTTGTTTAAATTTTTAGGTACAAATATAATGTTTATCTATTAATAGACATCACCTTAAAGAAAAATATAAAAACCAGTTAATTACTAGTGAATATGCTTTTCAGCATGGTAAGAAGAACGTACCAAAGGGCTACTTTCAACATGCTGAAAACCAAGCGAAAGGCCTAGCTTTCTATACTTATCAAATTGTTCGGGCGTAATAAATTTAACTACTGGCAAATGCTTTTTAGATGGCTGTAAATACTGTCCAATAGTCATAATTGAAACACCAACCTCTAGTAAATCATGCATAGTTTCAACTACTTCATCTTCCGTTTCACCCAGGCCAAGCATAATTCCTGATTTTGTTTTAATTCTCCCTTCATTTAGGTATCTTAATACATCCAAACTTCTATCATATTTAGCTTGTATTCGCACCTTTTTAGTCAATCTCCTTACCGTCTCCATATTGTGAGAAACAACCTCAGGCGCTACATTAATAATAGGCTGAATATCTTTTAATCTCCCCTTAAAATCTGGAATTAAAGTTTCCATTGTTGTTTCAGGATTTTCTTTTCGTATTTCATTAATCGTTTCCACCCAAATACTTGAACCTCCATCTTTCAAATCATCACGATCAACTGAAGTAATAACAGCATGTTTTACTTTCATTAATTGAACAGAACGTGCTACTTTTTTAGGCTCTAAAATATCAATTACTAAGGGGCGACCAGTCATTACATTACAGAAACCACATGAACGTGTACAGATATTTCCAAGAATCATAAAGGTTGCTGTACCAGCACCCCAACATTCACCCATATTCGGACAATTTCCGCTTTCACAAATAGTATGCAAATCATGAGATTTCGTAATTCCTCTAACAGCCTTGTAAGCTTGCCCAGTTGGAAGTTTTACCTTTAGCCATTTTGGCTTTCTTATTTTCTCTTGTATATCCAAAGCAAGTATTAAGCTGGTAAAAATGAAGGTTCAACTATAGCCACACCAGGACATTGATCAGGATAAAGAGCGCAAGAAGAAAGAAAACTAACTAAGACTACTGCAATTGCAAAAAACACTACTTTTTTCATTGAAAATAATTTTTGACAAAAATACATTTTTAAAACAGATTAGTTATCTTTGAAATAATAAAATGAAGACTACAAAAATACATCTCAATCGAGAATGGCAAAAATTTTTGAGAGAGGAACTGAATTCAAATAATTTTCAAGCAATTAATAGAGTTCTATCAATTGAAAGAAAAAACCATATTGTTTTTCCTGAAAATAATGCAATTTTTAACGCTTTTAATTTGACAACACCTAACAACATTAAAGTTGTAATTTTAGGCCAAGACCCTTACCATGGAAAAGGACAAGCACATGGGCTTTCATTTTCAGTTCCTAATGGCGTAAAAATACCACCATCTTTACGAAATATATTCAAAGAATTACAAAGCGATCTAAACCATTGTATTCCCTGTAATGGAAATTTAGATTTTTGGGCAAAGCAAGGCGTACTCCTATTGAACGCTATATTAACTGTTAGAGAAAAAGAAGCTGGCTCTCATCAGAAATTAGGCTGGGAACTCTTTACAGATAGCGTGATTAAAAAAATATCCGGCAAAAAAGAAGGAATCATTTTTTTACTTTGGGGTGCTTTTGCTCAGAAAAAAACAGTGCTGATTAATACAAAAAAACATCATATTTTAGCGACTACTCACCCCTCTCCTTTTTCAGCATATAAAGGTTTTTTAGGGTGCCAGCATTTTTCAAAAACAAATGAAATACTCTTAAAGAATAATCAGCAACCTATTAATTGGAAATTATGTTCAGAATCATAATCCTTATTTTAATTAGCCTTATCAGTTTAAATACAATAGCTCAAAATTCAATAATTGAATATGTAAATAATTATTTGGATATCAAAGATACCTTTAGAGATGAAATTCTTTATGTTTCCATAAAAGAACAAAAACTATACCACATACAAAATGACAGCATAGTTAAAGAGTATATTATCTCAAGTTCGGCATACGGAATAGGAAGCAAATCAGGTAGTAATAAAACACCAATAGGACTACATAAAATAGCTAAAAAATATGGAGAGAAAACTCCTGTTAATGGCAGAATGATAGGCAGAGTTTTCTATGGTGATATTGCCACTATATACACAGATGATACAAAAAGTAAAACTGATGATGTTACTAGCAGAATATTATGGCTAGAGGGCATGGAAAAAGAAAAAAATAAAGGAAAGGGAATTGACTCCTTTAATCGATACATTTACATACACGGAACTTCAGAAGAAGGAATGCTAGGGAAGCCTGCCTCACATGGCTGTATAAGAATGAAAAATAAAGAAGTAATTGATTTGTATAAGCTAGTAGAAGTTGGTACTTTGGTCCTCATTTTATAATTCAAAAAACCATTTATGGAATATCTAGTTTTAATAGTATTAGTTGCTGGTTTTGCATTAGTTTATTTCAAAAAAGAATCCACTACTGAAGATAATTTGGAGGAAGATAAAAAAAGAATTCTAGAATTAGAAAAATCACTTATATCCAAAGAAATTGAAGCAAAACAACAACAACAAAATATTGATATTGCCAATGCTAAAACTACTGCTTTTGAACAAGTAAAAACTGAGAACACTACCCTTAAAGAAAAGCTTTCTAATATCGAGCAAGAAAGAAATAATCTTAAAAATGAAAATATCTTTCTGAAAACAGAAGAAGAAAACAGAAATGAAACGCTAAGGAAATCAATTGAATCAACTAATACCTTACAAGAAAGTTTAAGCAAAGAAAAAGAAAGGCTTAATGACGATAGGGTAAAAGAAACAGAAGATAGGCTAGAGAATATGAAATGGACTTGGGGCGAGCATGAAAAAGATATTGAAAATCACTTGCAACTTATTTGCCGCAATCATGTGATAAATTACATCAGCCAAGAGGATTTTCCACATTCAAGAAACAAGCCTGATAATTCCATAGAAATAATGGATCAACTTATTGTTTTTGATGCCAAAAGCCCTGCGAATGATGACTTAAGCAACTTTCCAAAATACATAAAACTACAAACTGAAAGTCTTAAAAAATATGCAAAGCATGGTGATGTGAAGAAGGATTTATTCCTAGTTATCCCTTCCAATACACTACATGTTATTAATCAGTTTACTTACAATATTGGCGATTATAATGTATACGTCATTACTAAAGATGCTTTGGAGCCAATCATTCTAAGTCTTAAAAAAATTGAAGAGTACGAATTTGCTGATAAACTAAGCCCAGAAGAAAGAGATAATGTTTGTAGAATAATCGGGAAATTTGCTCATACCACTAAAAGAAGAATACAGATTGATCAGTTCTTTGCAGAAGAGTTTTTAGATACTTTAAATAAAGCAGGAACACAATTACCAAGAGAAATTTTGGAAAGTGTTATTCAGTTTGAAAATGCTGAAAAGCTAAATCCTCCAATGGAAAAAAGAAAAAAACAAATCCTAACCAAGGATTTAAAAGCTAAATCAGAAGAAATCAAAAAAGAAATAGAGCTCAGAAATATACCTGAGATTACTACTCAAATTAAGTTCAAACAAGATAATAATGAATAACACAGAAGAAAAAAATTATATATTTGGTATCCGTTCCATAATTGAAGCAGTAGAAGCAGGAAAAACTATTGACAAATTATTTATCCAAAAAGGACTGCATAACGATTTATTTACAGAACTCTGGAAGTTGGTGCGTGAAAAGAGAATAAACTACAAGCATGTTCCATTAGAAAAAATCAATCGCTTGACAAAAAAAAATCACCAAGGTGTTTTTGCATTTATCTCTCCTATCGACTTTCATAATATTGAAGATGTTGTTCCAAACCTTTACGAACAAGGAAAAAATCCTTTAGTATTAGTTTTGGATAGAATTACAGATGTAAGGAACTTTGGAGCAATTGCCAGAACTGCTGAATGTGCAGGGGTGGATGCAATTATAATTCCTGAACAAAATGCTGCTGCCATTAATGCTGATGCAATAAAAACTTCAGCTGGGGCCTTGCATAAGGTTACCGTTTGTCGAACTTGGAACTTGAAATTGGCTTTACAATTCATGAAAGAAAGCGGCATACAATTAATTAGCTGTACCGAAAAAACACAGGAAGATATATATAAACCTAATTATACAACTCCTACTGCTATCATTATAGGTTCAGAAGAAGATGGTGTTTCGCCTGAATTTTTAAAAATGTGTGATGGTCGAGCTAAAATCCCAATGAATGGAAAGATTGCTTCTTTAAATGTCTCCGTTTCCACTGGTATTATTTTGTATGAAGCGATAAGACAGAGAGGGAAACATGACTCTTGACCACTTCAGAGAACATTGTATTTCTCTTATAAGGTGCAACGGAAGAACTTCCATTTGATGAAAATACTTTAGTTTTTAAAGTACTTGGGAAAATGTTTGCTCTTTGTAATATGATGAGTTTTGCGTTTTGCAACTTAAAATGTGACCCTGAAAAAGCAATAACGCTAAGAGAAGGATTTTATGAGATAACCCCTGCTTGGCACATGAATAAAAAACACTGGAACTCCGTAAGTTTTATAGGAGATCTAAGTGATCATCAAATTGAACAGTGGGTAAAAGATTCCTATAATTTAGTAGTTAAAAGTATGCCTAAGAAATTACAACTAGAATTAGATGAAATCTAAATTCCACCTCTAAGTCCTTCCTTTCATTATTTGCTCGTAAGCTTCTTTCACTTTCAAAAATTTCTCGTCCGACAATTTTTTAATATCCTCACTTACTCCCTGTAATTTGTCAGGGTGGTATTTTACAGCCATTTTTCGGTAAGCTTTTTTAACCTCAGTATCTGTTGCCTGTTTTGTAATTCCTAACATTGTATACCAGTGTTCAACATTACTACTTCCACCAGCCAGAAACATTGATTTGATAGATTCAAAATCATAAGGATTGATATTCATATAAGTCGCAATTCTTTGTATCTGCTCTATTTCCTTAGGGTGAATCTCATTATCGGCAGCAGATACACCAAATAGGAAATGAATAATTTCCAAGCGAGAGGAATGATTGATATGGGAGTTTAATTGCAAACACATCTGCCTAAGTTTAGACGTCAAATCCTGTTTATTCAAACTATTAAACATTCTAAAATACTCGTTCGATTTTGTGGTGCCAAAAGTATTCGTGAAGAATTTTTTTACATAATCCAATTCTGATTTCAATACTTTACCATCAGCTTTTATTACTACTGATGAAAGAATAAGCAATGAAATTTCAAATGCTTTTTTATTATCCACTTTCGAGCCGAAAAAGTTTTTCGCTACATAATATCCAATTATCCCTCCAATTGGCCCTCCAAAGAACCAACCTGCAGCAGCTCCAATCCATTTTGTGTTTGACATTTTCTTAAAAAATTTATTTGGACAAAATTATTATAAAATAATTTATGAAACACTTAAAACAGGAAAATCATTAGTTCTGAAAAAATTGTACTTTAGCATCATACAATTAACCCACGATAAACCGTTTAACTTATCTTAAATCAGAAATAATTATGAGTTGGTTTGCAAACTGGTTCGATTCCTTCTATTACCACACTCTCTATAAAAATAGAAATGAAAAAGAAGCGCAATTTTTTATTGATAATTTAATTGATTATTTACAAATACCTAAAGGAAGTAAGCTTATAGATATTGCTTGCGGCAAAGGAAGGCATGCAAAATACTTTAATCAAAAAGGAATGGATGTGGTTGGGATTGATTTATCCCCAAACAGTATAAATACTGCTAAAAAGGATGAAAACAAAAACCTGCAGTTTTCAGTACATGATATGCGTGATAATTATCAGGAAAACACCTTCGATGTCGTTACTAATCTATTCACCTCTTTTGGTTATTTTGAAGATAATAAAGAAGAACAAAAGGCCATTAATGCTATGGCAAGTAATCTAAAAAAAGAAGGTATACTGATTATTGATTTTATGAATGCAAAAAAGGTAATTGCTGATTTAGTGCTCAATGAACAAAAAACGATTGACGGCATACAGTTTGAGATCAAAAGGCACGTAGAGAATGGATATATACTAAAGGATATTCGAATTATTGATAGAAAAGAAAAACAACAGTTTCAAGAAAAAGTAAAAGCAATTACTTTGGCTGATTATTCTGAATTTACCGCTAATGCAGGACTAAATATAATTGATATCTTTGGCAATTATAAATTGGATAACTTTGATGAAAAAATTTCTGATCGTTTAATACTAATTTGCAAGAAATGAATTTAACAACACTAGGATTATTGTTTGCTTCCGTAATTACGGGTGCAATTGTGGTCGAAATTTTTAAACCAAAGAAAAGCAAGAACATACAATTACTCCTTACTTTTAGTGGTGCATATTTGCTAGCTGTAAGTGTATTACATCTATTACCTGAACTGTTTGAACACAATACAACTCAGCATATCGGATTATTCATTTTGGGTGGCTTTCTAATCCAGATATTGTTAGAGTATTTTTCCCAAGGAATAGAGCATGGACATTTCCACAAAAGCAATGTAATTCCTTTTTCTGTACTCATTAGCCTTTGTTTACATGCTTTACTTGAAGGAGTTCCTTTAGGTGGACATTTACACCAACATGCCCACAATGCTTTACTTACTGGGATCGTTTTACATAAAATGCCAGTCGCTATTGTACTTATGACTTTCTTTTTACAAAGTAATATGTCAAAACAAAAAGCATATTTCTATTTACTGCTTTTTGCATTGATGGCGCCACTAGGAGTTTTTGCCGGATCTTTTTTTACAACTCTAGCAAATTATCACAATGAAATTATGGCTATGGTTATTGGAATATTTTTGCACATTTCTACTACTATACTATTTGAAAGTAGTGATGGACATAAATTCAGTACTCAAAAGATTTTAGCCATAATTGTTGGTGCAATTATAGTTATGTTAAGTCTTTAAAATGAACCAAAAACACATAATTACTGGCGCTCCAGGAACTGGGAAAACAGCTATTATTAATATCCTCATGCAAAAGGGTTACTCATGTGCAGAAGAAATTTCAAGAGAGATTATTGCAGAACAAATAATGATTGGAGGAGATATTTTACCTTGGAAAAATCAAATTGCTTTTGAAAACCATATTGCTAACTTACGTAAAGATCAATATTTAAACAGTTCAGAAAATGAAAATTATTTTTTTGACAGAAGCAGTATTGATTGTATTGCTTATCTAAAGTTAAATAAGTTAGAAATAGCAACCGAAATAAACGAAATTATAAAACATTGTGTTTTTAATAAACAAGTATTCATCACTCCTTTTTGGGAAGAAATATACATTAATGATGGTGAAAGAAAGGAGGATATAAAAGCAGCTATTAAAATTGAAAACTCATTAATTGATACTTATAAATCTTTTGGCTATACTTTAGTGAAAGTTCCCAAACTCTCCGTAAGCGAAAGAGTCAATTTTATTCTATCCAAAATAGAATAATATCTCTTAATTTTGTTTAAATTTGCATCCGTTTTAATAATCAATAAAAGAAAATATTATGTCAATATTAGTAGGAAAAAAAGCACCTTCATTCTCTGCACAAGCAGTAGTTAACGGTGGTGAATTTGTAGAAGGATTTTCATTAGAGCAATTTGTTGGAGAAAATCCAGTTTTATTTTTCTTTTACCCAAAAGATTTTACTTTTGTTTGTCCAACAGAATTATTTGCATTTCAAAATAAATTAGCTGAATTTGAAGCAAGAGGATGCGCAGTCGTTGCTTGTTCAACTGACACTGAGCAGTCACACTGGGGATGGCTACAAATGCCAAAATCGGAAGGAGGAATTCAAGGCATTACTTACCCAATAGTTGCCGACACTGACAAAACTATCTCAGCAAATTTTGGTGTTTTATGTGGTAATTATGAATTAGATAAAAACGAAAACATGATAGCTACAGGGCCAATGATTGCTTTCAGAGGTTTATTTTTAATCGACAAAAAGGGTATAGTACAACATCAACTAATAAATAATTTTCCATTAGGAAGAAATGTTGATGAAGCCTTGAGAATGATAGACGCTTTACAGCACTTTGAAGAAAATGGAGAAGTTTGTCCTGCAAATTGGAGTAAAGGAGAAGATGCAATGAAAGAATCGCATGAAGGAGTTGCAAATTACTTATCAAAGCATTAAGTTTAATTACACTTATATAAAACAAAGAAGTCTGCAAATGCAGGCTTTTTTATTACTTTTGATTCTATGTTTAGACAAAAAATTCTACGCTTTGCACTCAATATTTTTCCACCTCTTTTATTCAATCGGATTATATTAAAAAAAGTATCAGATGATTACACTGAATTTAAAGTAGTTCTTAGAAGATCAATCCTAAACATGAACTTCCATAAAACTATTTTTGGAGGGACAATATTCTCTGCTTTCGACCCTTACTTCCCTACTATGTATTATAATATTTTTCAGCAGAAAGATAGAAAATTAGAGATTTGGTTGAAAAGTGCAAACATAAAATACAAACGACCTGCTAATACTGATCTCCACATTACATTTACCATAAGTACTGAAGATATAATAGAGGTTGAAAATGCTTTAAATAAAGTTGGTAAATTTGAAAAATGGCATACCGCACAAGCCATCAACACTACAGGTATAGTTTGCGTTGAAGCAGAAATGCTTATTTACTTAAAAGACAATAAAATTAAAAGTAAAATTAGGTTTTAAATCTTGTTAACTAAAACTGTTGCGTAAGCTGAAACTCCTTCTTCTCTACCAACAAAGCTTAGTTTTTCTGTAGTAGTAGCCTTGATGGAAACTTGGTCAACAGCTACATTCATACAAATAGCTAATATCTTTTGCATTTCTGGAATATATGGTCCTATTTTTGGTGTTTGCAAACAAATAGTTGAATCAATATTACCAATTTCATAGCCTTTATTTCGAATCAAAAGCATTACCTCTTTTAGTAAAATTTTACTATCAATTCCTTTATACTCAGTTTTAGTATCAGGAAAATGTTTGCCGATATCTCCCAAATTAGCAGCCCCTAAAAGTGCATCACAAATAGTATGGATTAAAACATCAGCATCAGAATGACCAAGACCTCCTTTTGTGTGAGGAATAATTATTCCTCCTAACCAAAAATCTAAACCTTCTTTTAATTGATGTACATCAAAACCGAAACCTACTCTAAAACTCATAATTATCTTTCTCTCATTGCTCCAAAATCAAACACTAATGTAAAACGCATAGTGTTTGCTAAAGGATTATTACCATTAATTGCACGACTAGCATTTATTAAGTATGAGAAATCAAGTGCAAAAACATTGTATTTAACTCCTGAACCAAAAGTAAAGAACTTTCTCCCCCCTTTAGTATCATCTTCAAAAAAGTAACCCGCACGTATAGCAAACTGATTAGCATACCAATATTCTGTACCTATAGAGTAGTTAATTTCACGAAACTCCTCTTTTGTACCTCCAGGTGCATCCCAAAAAGATTGAAAAATACCACTTACTACAGAAACATCAGGATTCATACCAGCAATTCTTTCGCCATTATCATATAATGGAGGAGTAGGCACTAACAATTTATTAATATCAAAAGCAAAAGACATTTTGTTATAGTCGTCAAATTCGGTATCTATTGCTGTTCCTAATCTTAAGTTAATTGGAACAAAATCTTTAACTGACGTTTCAGTATAAGAGATTTTACTACCAATATTGGATATATTTCCTCCTACTGCCAAGTCAAAATCTTTATCTCCTATTCTGATAGAATTTGTGTAATATCCTGCAATATCAGCAGCTATTGATTGTCCTGCAACTGTAGGGATTCCTCCTGCTGATTGCCCTCCTGTTAAATTAGAATAAATATATCTACCTGAAATAGCCAAAGAAAAATTATCAGATAATTTACGAGAATAGGAAGTTCCTAAAGCAAATTCACTTGGCTTATATTGTCCAATTGTAGTTCCCAAAATATCAGTAAAAGTAATATCTCCTAATGAAAAATATCGCAAATCAAGTCCAATGCTTTCATTGTCATTTAACTTTTTATATCCAGCTAAATATGATAAGTTAATATCCGGAACTAATGCTCTAAGCCATGGAACATAAGACATAGAAAAACCCATCTCATCATCAACAAAAGCCAATTTTGCAGGGTTCCAATGCATTGAATTTGCATCAGGAGTAGTAGCCACACCAACATCACCCATAGCTCCTGCTTTTGAGTCAGGAGAAATCAACAAAAATGGAACAGCCGTAGTAATGGTATTTAAACCTCCTGTTAATTCATCATAAGAAGGATCCTGAGCAAAAACACTAAATACTATTGATGACGCACAAATTATTCCTATTATTTTCTTCATTTCTAAAATTTAGTTTGCAAATATACTTCTTTTTTATGTCGACTTGAACGAATCTATTGAGGTAATAGTATAATTCGGATTGATTTTGAAGTAAAATCACCATCAGAACTACCAACACCTAATTTAGCAATGTACATTCCCGCACTTAATTGCCCTCCATATTCATCTTTTCCATTCCATTGTATAGGGCCTATTCTATAACCATTATCATAATAACTTTCTTCTTTTCTTTTCACTAAAGTTCCTGTTATAGAATAAATTTCTAAAACTACATCTAAATTTTGATTTGCCTTATTGTGCTGAAAATAAATATCAGTAGTATTAGAAAAAGGATTAGGATAAGCACTATAATCAGAAATAGCAAACTCATTTTCATCAGCTACTACAAAAGTAATAGTCGCCTCTGAAGAATTATTAAATACATCCCATACCTTTAAAGTTAAAGTATGCTCTCCTTTTTCCAAATTATAAAAGGGAAATCTTATGGTACCTTTAGTATAATCATCTTTTTTTGCTTCATAAAAATCGTTCAACACAAAAGGATTAGCAGTATTTCCATCTAATACAGCTGTAATATCATGCCCAATACCATTACCAACTGTATTAATACCACTAAAATCAAAAACATCTGCCAGTAATACAGGGTTTTCATCCGTAATTCCTCCGTCTGAGAAATTTCTTGTATTTATATATAGGTCAAGTTCTGCACTCTCATAATCATATACAATATCATCAGCCGTACCACCAATTACAAAACCTGCATCACTTCCTCCTGCATCTAACGGATGCTCATCATCAGAAACTGCATAGTAAGAAATTTTTCCAGCACCATAATTATAAGCAATATCCTTAGGGACGATAAATGAAAAAGAAAAATCTCCGTTTGTAACTGTAGCCGCTCCCTTATAAAGTATGTTGTTTTGATCCCGATAAGGCATAGGAGTACAAGATTCCTGACCTAATGTGGTGCGAATGATTTCTTTATCATAAATCGTAACATATACAGTTCCGTTAAAAGAATCTAAAGCGACTAAATCATCTTGAACTTCACCAGAAACATTCACCTCACCTAAAGCTTTTAAGGTATCTAACATACTAGTTGTTTGCACCTTATATTTAGGATATGCCAAGCAAAGTGCAGGATCACCTAAAAGTGTAAAATTTCTATTATTTGCAGAAGTTCCACTCAACACTTTTGTTTGCTTAAATACATCTCCAAGTCTTGGAAATTCGCCATCTACCTTCTCAAAAAGTGTATTGATGAATTTGGTGTTTAAATTATAATTTGGAGCAGAATACACTAAACGAGTAGTACTTAATAAGGCAATGGCACCTCCATTTGGATTTAATAAAACATGCTCCCCTGCTGAAGTTTGTTCAGGGTTATCAAAATATGAAAATTTGCAAGTAGCGGTCATAAATAAAGGCAATTTCTTCTCATTATTCCAAGCATTAATTTGATCTAATTCCAATATTCTTTCCTGCGTCCAACCTAAAGGCCCACCATGACCCGAATAATTAATTAATAAAGCTCCTTTTTCTATTCTATTATTTATAGCATTATTTGTTGCTTCACTTCTTGGACCACCAGGAGTTGATTCTTGCAAATAATTATCTAAATAAATCTTATTAATATTGATATTTTTATAATTATCTGCCACAATATTTGCCAAACTATCAGCTTGCCACATGTGTGTATTACCATCATTTGCATCCCCATCATCTGCAACAAACACAATATCATTTCTCCAACTTCCAAATGAATCTTTTTCATAATATTTTAGCACCTTATTCACTAATACATTTGCTTGTGAAAGATTAGAAGCAGGAAATCTTCCTATTCCAATATCAACTAAATCATTATTAAACTCACCCTCATCATCATCTAACAATCCAAAATAATCATCCGTAACATAAGAATATATCGGATGAGTAGAATTTAGCGATTGGTAGGTTGGAATGAAATTCGTATTATCAATTACTCTATTTTTAGGATCATAAGAACCATCTCCAAAAAGCAAAACATATTTCAATTTTGAATTTGGTCTTTTATATAAAAATCTTAAAAAATCACGAATAGCACTCACATCTTGTACTCCAGAAGAAAACTCATTATAAATCTGCTCTGGAGTTACAATAATAGAAGCTATATCATCTTCTGTTTGATGAAAATTAGCTAAACGATTAGCAGGAACCAAAAAGTTGGGATGTGAAACAATCACATATTCAACATCAATAGGTGTATTGTGTAAATTCTGATTAACTACTTCACCCAAAATAAAAGGAGTTAAATAAGCGCTATTATTGAAGGCAATATATTCATGTAATTCATTAACAGAATCATTAAAAGAAAGTACATTAGAATTTATTGATGTTGGCATTTTCATAACAAAAGTCGGATCAGTCACATCCCACACACTAATTCCAACATTAGCATTAGAAAGCTCAAAAGAAGCTACTTCACTGCCAATTGATGCCACATCTCTAAACAACATGGAATTCCCTGACATTCTCAATTTTCGTCTTACGTTTACTTCTATATAATTTAACCAAGACAATGCACCATTATCAGTTGAGCTATATTCTATATCTATTGAAAGGTTAGATGATGAAGCTATATACTCTGAAGTCTTTGAAGACATTTTAGCATATTCTGTAGCGTAAGTTGAAACAATATTCTGAACTGAAATAGATTGTAATGGATCTGAATTTACAGACACTGAGAACACTGAAGAATTTAATGAACGCGCAGCAACAGCAGTTTTTACACTGACGGGAGAAGTTATTTCTAAATTAGGAAAACTAAAATCGAAAGATTGACTATTTTGACTATTAAATCGTTCTCCAAACCACTCTCTTCCTGAATGTATTAAATTTTCAAGTTCAAGCTCATGGAAGGAGAATGCGTTAAATGATGATATCGTTTTAGTAGGATTTTGGAAAGTTTGTTTTTGCTCAATCCTCTTTCCATTCGACTGATTATCAATTGTTAAAAAATAATTCACTTCATCAGAAAATAAATGTGTTTCATGTTTAAATAAACTTGATTGAGCATCATATTTCCAACTATGTGGAGTTTGGCCATAAAACAAAATGTAATCTCCGTTTTCAAATACATCATTATTATTTGAATCATAAATAGTTATGGCATTTTCAACTAAATCATTATGTCTAAAATCAGAATTTAATTTTGACAACATTCCACCTCCATTTCCATATAATTTTATACTTGAAATTTGCAAATCATTTACCACCACACCTAAAGACAATATACTAGAGTAATCCAACTTATAAATTCCAGCTTTATGAGTTGATATTTTAAACCATTTTCCACTAGACAAAACAGAATTATATTGACCAAACAAACTAACCGTAATAAGAAAGAATGATAAAGTTAAAAATATTTGTTTTTTCATTGTTGCAAAGTTATATAATTTTACTAAACAGGGATAAAACGCAAAAAAAATACAATTATTATAGAATTTCCTTACTAGTAAAAGTAGATAGTTAATAATTTGTTTATTTTTGTGAAATTGAAATTAAGAAAAAACCCATTTATGTTGAATAAATTTTACAAGATTTTTATAGCAGTATCCGCTTGTATTTTCATGAGCAATGAAGCAAGTGCACAAGATCCTGCTTTTAGCCAGTTCTATGCTAATCCATTATATTTAAACCCTGCATTTGCAGGAGCGACTCCTAAAGGTTGCCCTAGAGCAAATTTAAACTACAGAGATCAGTGGCCTGGAATTGGGAGAACTTATGTTACAACTTCAGCATCATGGGATCAACACATTAATGCCATTGGAGGTGGTCTAGGAATTATGGTAGCCCAAGACAGAAGTGGCGCAGGGGCTTTAAACACGACACATGCATCTTTACTTTATTCATACCATTTAGAGGTAAATAGAAAATTTTCAGTAAAGGCTGGTTTTGAAGCTTCATATAGATCGATAAGTTTAGATTGGAGTAACTTAACTTTTGGCGACATGATTCATCCAAGAGATGGTTTTGTATATAGCACACAAGAAGATATACCAAACAATGCAACAACTAAAAATTTTCCTGATTTTTCAGCAGGTTTTTTAGGTTATTCTGAGAATTTATTTTTTGGATTTGCTGCTCATCATCTAACAAGTCCTAATCAAGGTTTTATCAGTGAAAGTGAATTACCCACAAAAATAACTGCTCATATTGGAGGAGACATTCCTTTAAGCAAATACAGTAATAATGTAACTACTATTTCACCAAATTTCTTATACCAGAAACAACAAGATTTTCAACAGTTCAATTATGGTGTATATGTAAATAGAGGACCTATGGTTGGAGGATTGTGGACAAGACATAGTTTAAAGAATATTGATTCCTTTATCCTTATGCTTGGATTAATTCAAGATTCATTTAAATTTGGATATAGTTACGACATTACATTAAGTGAGCTTGGAAATAGTAACACTCTAGGTGCTCATGAGTTATCATTTACATTATTCATGCCTTGTCGTTCAAAAAGTAAATCTTTTAATACAATAAGTTGTCCGCAATTTTAGTTAATAGCTAGTTAAATAATCATAAAAAAATCAATGATGAAATCAAATAAAATAATAATCGCATTAAGCAGTGCACTAATACTTGCTTCATGTTCAAGCGAAAAATCTACATCTACAGGTTGGGAATACAACAACTCAAAAAATGGAGGTTTTGAAACTAACAATTTGTTTCAAGAACAAATTACAGGCCCAGGACTTCTTTTTGTTGAAGGAGGATCATTCACAATGGGTAGAGTAGAGCAAGATGTGATGTACGATTGGAATAATGTTCCAAGAAAAGTTACAGTATCTTCATTTTACCTTGATGAGACTGAGGTTAGAAATGTAGACTATTTAGAGTACTTACATTGGATAAAAAGAGTTTATGGTCAATCTTATCCTGAAGTTTATAAAAAATCTTTACCTGACACCTTAGTTTGGAGGGATAAATTAGGCTATAATGAACCTTTTGTAACTCAATACTTAAGACATCCAGCATTTAAAAATCACCCTGTTGTTGGGGTAAGTTGGACTCAAGCAAATGACTACTGTATATGGAGAACTGATAGAGTAAATGAAAGAATACTTATTAATGAAGGTATCCTAAAAGAAGATCCTGAACAAGTTGATGATAATACTTTCAATACAGAAGCATACCTAGCGGGGCAATATGAAGGCATTGTTAGAAGGAACCTTAAGAATTTAGACCCATCAACTGGAGAAAAGACAAGACAAGTGCGTATGGAAGATGGACTAATACTTCCAAAATACCGTCTTGCAACTGAAGCAGAATGGGAATTTGCAGCCCTAGGGTATGTTGGGAATACACAGGAAGAAAACACTAATGAAAGAAAACTATACCCTTGGAATGGTTCATCTCTTAGAAATGGAGACTCTAAAAATCAGGGAGAAATAATGGCAAATTTCAAAAGAGGAAGAGGTGATAATATGGGTGTTGCTGGGAATTTGAATGATAATGCTGATATTACTGCTCCTGTACGATCATTCTGGCCAAATGATTATGGTTTATATAACATGGCTGGTAATGTAGCAGAATGGGTAATGGATGTTTATAGGCCTGAAATTGAACAAACAACAATTTCTGACCACAGAAACTTTAGAGGAAATGTGTATACTACACCAAAAACTGATGAAGATGGATTTATGGCTGAGAAAGACAGTTTAGGTAGAATTACTATGGTTCCTGTTGATATTCAAGGAAACGTATACAGAAGAAACTATAAGAAATCTGATAACATTAATTACTTAGATGGAGATATTGAATCTCAAATGGGAATTGATTGGAATAACTTTTTAGAAGAAACAACAACTTCAGATACTGCAAGAGTACAAATTGATAAATGGAATCAAAAAGCTGAACAATATAAGGACAATGCTAAAACAGGAAATTCTAGCGAAATGTATGCTTATGGTGAATCCTCTTTAATAACTGATAGAACTCGAGTATTCAAAGGAGGTTCTTGGAAAGATAGGGCTTATTGGTTGAATCCTGGGACAAGAAGATTCCTAGACCAAGATCAATCAACTGATGCTATTGGGTTTAGATGTGCTATGGATAGAGTTGGATCACCAGTTAGTAATCAGAAAGAGAATACTAGAAGGGGAGCTGACTACAGTAAAAAAAATAACTAAAATATAATTATATATTAATAATAGAACCCCATTAAACATGGGGTTTTGTTTTTTATAATAATATGGAGATTAAAGAAATATATTCACTTTTTCAAGAATTTTCTGCTATCAGTACTGATAGCAGAAAAATCACGAAAGGGGCTATATTTATTTCTTTAAAAGGAGATAACTTTAACGGGAATAAATATGCTCTAAAAGCTATACTAGATGGCTGTTCTTATGCTATTGTTGATGAAAAAGAATATGATGTTCATCAAAATACAATTCTTGTCAATAATGGACTAAAAACCCTTCAGGACCTTGCTACTTATCACAGAAATCAACTAAATATTCCTTTAATTGGAATTACTGGAACCAATGGGAAAACAACCTCAAAAGAAATTATTCATGCAGTTCTTAGCAGTAAATTAAATTGTTATGCAACTAAAGGAAATTTAAACAATCATATAGGCGTTCCTTTAAGTCTCTTAGAAATCAATAAACAACATAAAGTTGCTATAATTGAGATGGGAGCAAACCATCAAAAAGAAATTGAGTTCCTCTGTAATATTGCCCAACCAACTTACGGGGTAATCACAAATATTGGCTCTGCTCACCTAGAAGGATTTGGGAGTCTACAAGCAGTAATTGATACTAAAAAGGAATTATATGAATTTATCAGCCACAATAAGGGTCATTTATTCATAAACTCTGATGATGAACAATTACTTAGTCTTTCTAATGGAATAATGCAAACACAATACGGAAAATCAGAAGACATTACAGCCCTAGCTAATGACAAAACACCATTACTTAGCATAAAATATAATAATGAGATAATTAACAGCCATCTTATTGGAGATTTTCAATTTAGCAATATCTTGTTAGCTATTTGTGTCGGTAACTATTTTAATATTTCTACCCAAAACATAAAAAAAAGTATTGAGAATTATATACCTACAAATAATCGTTCACAGCTAGTTAAAACTAAAACAAACACATTAATACTTGACGCTTATAATGCAAACCCATCAAGCATGAAGGCTATGCTAAATTCATTTGCGAATCAAAAATACAAAAATAAACTTTGCATACTTGGCGACATGCTTGAATTAGGAGGAGAAGCAAATAAGGAACATCTAGATATCATTAAATTAACAAATCAGTTAGGGTTGGACTGTTTATTTGTTGGTGGAATATTTCATTCCCTCACAAAGAATAGTTTTAAAAATAAACGAGAGTTAGGCAAATATATACAAGAAAACAATATTCATAAAAAAACAATCCTACTTAAGGGCTCAAGAGGAATTGGTTTAGAGCAATTAACTGAAATTCTTTAATTTATTCTGACAAAGCATCCTTAAATAGCTTTCTAAAAACAAAAAAAGCAATAGAAAGAAAACCTCCTAAAAATGCTCCTAGTAAACCAAAAACTATTTTAGATTTATCATTTTCTTCAATTGGAAGGATTGGTTTATCAATAATCTGAATAATTGGCGTTTGATTTAATAATGTAAGTTTTGAAAGCTCTAAGTTTTTTACAACCTCTAAATACATAGCATTTAACACCTCAACCCTTCTCATTAACTGAAGTTCTTTTAAGCGACCTGATGCTTTAACAATTCGTTGGTTAATATCTTTAACTTTCGCAAATTCTTCTTCAGCTATTTCCAATTCTATAAAAACTGAATCGGACCTAGACGTCAAGAAATTTAGGGTATTACTTGCTTGAGCAGTTTGATGAGAAATATACATTTTACTCATTTGGTCAATTAATGCTTCAACAAATGTTTTTGCAAACTCCTCATTTACTGAAGTATAAGATAAATTAATGATATTCGCTTCATTTGATTGTAACTCAACCACTAATTTCTCTTCAACAATACTCATCCAAACACCTCCACTAACACTATCATTATCTTGGGTTAATATTCCATGAAATGAAACTGGAGTAAGCTCTTTATTTTTTTTCCAAGAATCTTTTATCTTATTAAGATAAAGATAGTGTTCAATTAATAGGTCATCTGTTTTATTAATTTTTCTATTCTGCATTAAGGTCGATTCAACTACGCCTCTTGATTTTAACAATTCTATAATATTATTCTGACTAAATGTTGTACTTGATGAACCTCCAATATCAAATCCAAACTGACTCGCCATTCCTGACATAGCTCCTAAAGCCCCACTCATTTGCTGCTGATCCTCAATTACAAAAGTAAGTTCTGCAGTATATGTTGTATCAGAAAAAAGTGCAAATACAATCCCCGACACAAAGAAAAGTCCTGATATAACAATAATAGCAAACTTCTTTTTAAGCAAATAAGCTTTATACTCTGATAATTTTATCAGAATATCTTTTAACTGTATTTCATCATTATACTGATTCATTAAAAGGAATTATTCACCCTATCTATTAATAACCATAAAGACATAACAGCTGTAATCTTTGTAATCACACTCTCAATGTGTTTATTGTAATCAATATCCTCTTTTTTCTTTCGCTTTACTTTATGTTCACTAATAACTTTAATGGTTGAGCCTGGTTTTACTTTTGGAGAAATAGAGAATAAGCCAAAATTCATTGCTTTTCTTGTAACCCCATTCGCATGTACCACTAAAGTATTTGACTGTTGATTATCCTTAGAATATCCTCCCGCAAAGTTTCTAATGTAGTAATTTGCTCGTTTTCCAAAGAATGGAGCGCTAATTGAGTTTCCTTCTATATTATTTAATTCTCCTGTTATCTGAACTATATCTAGTGCTATAGGAATAATAATGCTATCCCCTTCTCTTAAAGCTAGATTATGTTTAGAACTAGGATTAGATATTGCCCTTTTCATGTCAAAATAAACAATATCATACATAATACTATCAAGATTCAAAATTTTTGATTTTTTTCTTTCTATATCTAATAATTCTAAATTATATACACTAGTCAATTCTGCGTTAGTGAGGATTGAATCCAATAGATTATTAGGAATATTCAATTTGTCATCATTAATTATTGGTGATTTAAACTGTCTATACATTTTAATTCCATCTACAAAAGCATAATTAGTTAAACCTCCTGCTCTTTTGATTACAGATGAAATATTTTCATTCTTTGAAAGCAAAGAATACGTGCCAGGGTATTTTACTTCTCCCATTAATACAATGTTTACTGGCTCTTCATAATTAGAATTTTCTCTAACAAATACCTGATCAAATGGTTGTAACATAAATGCTTCCGCTTCAGAACTTAATATTAAGTCGTTACCAATTTTTATAGTTTTAATTACTGCCCTTCTTGGTTTTAATTTATTTGAAGAAATATCATAATCCATAATTCTACTTACCTCTACTCTACTACCTTCAGCCTGCTGAGTTAAACCTCCTGCTTGCAAAAGTATATCCTGTAAAGTCATTCCGTTACCAAATTCAAATTTACCAGCACCTCTTACAGCTCCTTTTACAGACACAAAAAATTCATCATCAAAATCATCAACTGAGAGGACACGTATAATGTCATATTCCTTTAATAATATATTATCTTTATGACTTGAGTCATTAATAACTGATTCCAAGTTTATTGAAATATGTGATTTAGTTCTATCCTCATTCAAGCGAACAACATATACTTTATCCAAGAAAGTCTTTTCATCAATACATTTTGCTCTATTTAATAAATCCAATAGATGCTCTCCTTGCTTAAATTCATAATCACCCGAAACGCCAATACTACCTTTTACACTTACTACATTCGATAGTCTATTAGATATAGTATTTACAATTATTTGATCTCCATTTTGAATAACAGTATAATTAGTGTGATCTTTATGCACATCATTTACTCTTATTGCATTGTATTCAATCCTCTTTAAAGTAATTACATCAGTAAATGCATTAGTTGTATAACCACCTGCAAATTTAATAATACTAGCAACTGATTCTCCTGGCTTAGCCTCATAAGTATATGGACGATTTACAGAACCACTCACCTCAACAATATGTTTTGCAGGAGGAACAAATAAATAATCCCCATCCTGCATATAAATATCTTGTGAACGTGTAGGATTAAATAAAAACTGATAAACATCCAATGAATCAACAGTTTTACCATCTCTTTTAATATAAATATTTCTAACCGTACCCAACTGATTAGGTCCTTTTGCTGCTATCAAAGCATTGAATGCAGTATTTATTGCTGGCATTGCGTAAGACCCAGGATGGTAAACTTCTCCAACAATATTTACAGTAATCACTCTAGAATAAGAAAGTGTAACATCTATCTCAGAATTTTTCATATCTAAAAAAGATGAAAATTTACTTTTAAGTAGAGAGCGCATCTTTTTAAAAGTTAATCCTTTTACATAAATTCTTCCATAAGAAGTTGGTGTAATATAACCTCTATCATCTACTAAAAGTGACTCAGAAAACTCAGAATATCCCCAAACAGAAATAGAAATTTCATCACCACTCCCTACTTTATAGTTTTCAGGAGCTTTTGCATCTAGCGACTTCTGATAAAAAGATAATTCATTATTTCTAAAGATATCTTGACCATAAATTTTTGCTTTAGGGTAAATAGTTGGATCTATTTCAAGAGTATCTCCAGAATTTGCATAAAATCTTGAAAGATTAGTACTCCTTCCAATTGTATCTTGAATTCCTTGAGCATATTTACCTTTATTAAATTTATAATCCATCGCTTCAGAAATTTCAGCATTTGATAATCCCATTTGTTTTAATACTTGTTCTGATGGGATATCAGATGGGCGCAAATCCTCAGGATTTGCATTTGAAGGCAAAAACTTTAAATATGTAGGGTTAATTTTTGATTTATTAATATCAATTTGAGCGCTTACTCCATAAGTAAGTAAAATTAAAAATGATAGTAAGATTAGTTTTTTCATAATAATTATTTTAAAATAGACCGAGAGATTACAATTCTTTGAATCTCAGACGTTCCTTCATAAATCTGTGTGATTTTTGCATCACGCATTAAGCGCTCCACATGATATTCTTTTACAAAACCATAACCACCATGTACTTGTACGGCTTCAACAGTAGTTTTCATTGCTGTTTCAGAAGCAAATACTTTTGCCATTGCTCCAAGCGCATCATAATTTTTACCATTATCTTTAAGCCAAGCAGCTTTTAAGCACAATAATCTTGTGGCCTCAATTTCAGTAGCCATATCTGCTAATTTAAATGCAATTGCTTGATGTTTAGATATTTCTTTCCCAAATGCTTTTCTTTCTTTGGAATATTGCAAGGCCAATTCATATGCACCTGAAGCTATACCTAATGCTTGTGAAGCTATACCAATTCTACCTCCTGACAAAGTTTTCATTGCAAAAGTAAAGCCAAATCCATTTTCTCCAATTCTATTTTCTTTTGGCACTTTCACATCCGTAAACATTAAAGAATGAGTATCAGAACCTCTAATCCCTAATTTATTTTCTTTCGCTCCAACGATAAAGCCATCCATGTCTTTCTCAACAATAAAAGCATTAATTCCTTTGTGTCCTTTCTCGACATCAGTCTGAGCAATTACTAAATAAACAGTTGCTGTATTTCCATTTGTAATCCAATTTTTTGTTCCATTTAATAAATAATAATCTCCTTTATCAATAGCTGTAGTTTGCTGAGATGTAGCATCAGAGCCTGCTTCAGGCTCTGACAAACAGAAAGCGCCAATTATCTCTCCACTAGCTAATGGTTTTAGATATTTTTCTTTTTGCTCTTCATTTCCAAATGTTTCTAAACCCCAACAAACTAATGAATTATTTACTGACATAACTACTGAACAAGAAGCATCTACTTTAGAAATCTCTTCCATTGCCAAAACATAAGAGATAGTATCCATTCCCGCTCCTCCATATTTAGGATTAACCATCATCCCTAAAAAGCCAAGCTCTCCTAATTTCTTTATTTGTTCAGTTGGAAAAGTTTGATTTTCATCTCTTTCAATTACTCCTGGTAATAATTCTGTTTGAGCAAAATCTCGTGCTGCATCCCTAATCATCTTATGTTCTTCCGTCAATTCGAAATTCATTATTTGCTTTTATTAAAATTTACGCAAAAATACATTTTTTAAACTATTTTTGGAAACTGATGAATGAGAAAATAAAATACACAGTTTTAGGTGTCATGTCTGGCACCTCAATAGATGGAATTGACCTTGCTATATGTACTTTTACTAAAAATCAGAAATGGAAATACAAAATTGAAAAATCAAACACTCTAAAATATCCTTTTTCTTGGAAATCAAAATTAAGAACTATACACACCCAAAACAAAGCTATAGTTGAACAAACTGATATTCAATTCGGACAATATATTGGACAAACAATCAATACATTTTTGAAAGGTGAGAAAATAGATTTTATTGCCTCTCATGGTCACACCATATTTCATCAACCAGAAAACAATTATACACTACAAATTGGTTGCGGAAAAACTATTTCTCAAGAGACAAAAATAACAACCATTAATGATTTTAGGAGTCTAGATGTTTCCCTTAATGGGCAAGGCGCTCCTTTAGTTCCAATTGGTGATTTATTACTTTTCCCAAAATATAAATATTGTATTAATCTTGGAGGATTTGCTAATATATCCATAAAAAATAATGGGGAAATTATTGCCTTTGATATTTGCCCGGCCAATATAGTATTAAATAATCTTTGTACAGAATTAGGTATTGAGTACGACTATAATGGGGATATCTCTAGAGAAGGAAAAATTGTCCCAACACTTTTACAACAACTTAATCAATTAGATTTTTACATAAATAAAGCTCCAAAATCATTAGGAAGAGAATGGGTAGAAGAACATGTTTTCCCAATCCTTAAAAATCATAAATCTGAAGATTTGCTCTGCACATTTTGTGAGCATATAGCAATTCAAATAGGTATATTTCTAGCAGATGAATCAGCACTATTCACAGGTGGTGGGGTGTTTAATTCTTTTTTAATGGAACGAATTACATTTCATTCTAAAGCAAAAATACTTGTACCAAACAAAGAATTAATTGAATTTAAAGAATCCTTAATTTTTGCGTTCCTTGGCGTACTCAGGGTAAGGAGTGAAGTAAATTGCCTACAATCTGTTACGGGTGCCGATAGAGATAATTGTGGTGGGGTTATTCATCAAATCTAAACCTAAATTTAATACATTTGCAAAAAAATATAACCGAGAAGATGGAAGAATTATTAAAGAAATTTGAAGACAAAAAACCTGAAATAGTTTTTGAGTGGAAAGATGAAAAAACAGATGCTGAAGGATGGATAGTAATAAATTCATTAAGAGGTGGTGCAGCAGCTGGAGGAACAAGAATGAGAATTGGTGTCACAAAAGATGAAGTGTTGGCACTTGCAAAAACTATGGAAGTTAAGTTTACAGTTGCTGGGCCTCCAATTGGTGGCGGAAAATCAGGCATCAATTTTAACCCTAAAGACCCAAGGAAAAGAGAGGTATTGAAAAGATGGTATGCAGCTGCAAAACCATTATTAAAAACATATTACGGTACAGGTGGCGATATGAATGTAGATGAGGTGCATGAAGTAATGCCAATGTGTGAGGAACAAGGGATTTTATTCCCATTGGAGGGAATTGTAAACGGGCATCATAGAAGAGATGAACAGGGTAAAATGAAAATCATTAATCAACTAAAAGTTGGTGTCCCTTTAATTGTTAGAGATGAAAATTTAACACCTAATTCAAATAAAGATTATTCTGTTGGCGATTTAATTACGGGTTACGGTGTATCAGAAACTATCTTACATTACTACACTATTTATGGTGGAGAGATAAAAGGAAAAAGAGTAATCATACAAGGATGGGGAAATGTTGCTGGAGCAGCCGCTTATTATTTAGCACAAGCTGGCGCTATTATTGTAGGAATTATTGACAAAGCTGGAGGAGTAGTAAAATCTGAAGGATATTCTTTTGAAGAAATAAAATCATTGTTAGAAAACCGTTCATCAAACTTTTTAGAAGCTGAAGGCATTTTATCTTTTGAACAGGCAAATGAAAAAATATGGAATGTGGGAGCTGAAATATTTGTTCCTGCTGCGGCTTCACGCTTGCTTACTCAAGCTCAATTAGACACTATGATTGATAACAAACTAGAAGTTATCTCTTCAGGAGCAAATGTGCCTTTTGCTGACAAAGAAATCTTTTTTGGACCTATTTCAAAAAGCGCTGATGAAAGAGTGAGTGTATTACCTGATTTTATAGCAAATTGCGGGATGGCAAGGGTTTTTGCTTACTTGATGGAAGATAATATTGAAATGACCGATAAAGCTATTTTTGCTGACACTTCAGATTGCATTAAAAACGCATTAATAACATCACACACAATTAATAATAGTAAAACGCACATCTCAAAAACAGCTTTTGAAATTGCATTAAAACAATTGGTTTAAAAATTAAATTTAAATTATGGATACACAATTCTTACTTACCGAAATACTCGGCAACACAATTCAGGATTACGCTTGGTTTATAGGGGCAGTTCTTTTAGGATTTATTTTTAAAAAATTAATATCAAAGTACTTAAGTCATCTACTTTTTAAAATTGTAGGAACAAAAGGGGCTGAAGTGGGGGTTGATAAATTTGATGCTTTACTCACCAAACCAATTGGATTCTTCATAATGCTTTCTATTATTTACTTAGGAAGTTCACACATCAACTACCCTGAAGTTTGGGATTTAGCTACAGAAAATGAAGTAGGATTAAAAATGCTAATCAACAAAGGGTTTTCTCTTATATATGTGTATTCTATTTTGTGGATATTCTTAAAAGTAATAGACTTTATAGGATTGATTCTGAATAAAAGAGCAGAAGCCACCGAAAACAAAATGGATGATCAACTAATTCCTTTTATTGTTGAGATTGCAAAAATTATTACTTATATATTTGCATTAGTAATTGTAATGGGTAATGTTTTTGAAGTAGATATTACAGCCTTAGCTGCAGGTTTAGGGATTGGAGGTATTGCTTTAGCTATGGCATCAAAAGAAAGTTTAGAAAATTTACTAGGCTCTTTCACTATATTTTTTGACCAACCTTTTACTGTGGGCGACACTGTTACGGTTGGAACGGTTACAGGTACTGTGGAAAAAGTAGGATTTAGAAGTACCAGGATCAGAACTTTTGACAAAAGCTTAGTGACT
>JABGVU010000032.1 GCA_018645865.1 Flavobacteriales bacterium | reverse complement strand
CAATAGTTTCGTATTTCCCTAATTCTTTGTAAGTCATTTTTTTGAACTCAGCACCTTTACCTCCAGTTCCTCTATTATCGACACAAGCAACAATATATCCTTTTTGAGCAAGCATTTGGTACCAGTAATAGTTTGTCCACCCAAAAGAGTTGCTTACCTGTTGTGACCCTGGTCCACCATATAAAAACATATACAATGGATATTCTTTGTTCTCATCAAAATTAGGAGGTTTTATCATCCAAGCATTTAACTCAGTATCTTCAGTTTTAATTGTAAAAAATTCTTTTTCGGTTAAGTTGAACTCTTGCATTTTAGTATTAAAATCTGTATTGTCTTCTAAAGTTTTTAGTTGCTTTCCATCAGAAGTATGTAAAGTATAAACAGGAGCAGAGTTGGCGGTTGAAACAGAGTTCATATAATATTTTAAACCTTTACTGAAAGAGGCATTGTTTGTTCCATTAACAGTACTTAGTTTTGTTTTAACATTTGTATCTAAGTTTTGTGCATAAAGCGTACGGTAAATAGAACCCTCTTCAGTTGAGGTATAGTAAATCTCCATCTTGTCAGAATCTACTCCATGAAAGGATGTTACTTCCCATTCTCCTTTTGTAATTTGTGTTTCAGAACCATCTAATCCTTTAATGTAAATGTGATTGTATCCATCTTTTTCTGATGTCCAAATAAAATTATCTTCAGGAAGAAATGTTAAATTATCATTGATATTAATATAATATTTATCCTTTTCAGTAAAGAGTATTTTATTTGTTCCGTTCTCAGCATCTGCTAGTACAAAATCCAATTCATTCTGGTGGCGATTCATTCCGTAAAGTGCCAGTACTTTTGGGTTGTTTGTCCATTTAATTCTTGGAATATATTCGTAATCTTTCTCCGTATAAATATAATTACTCTTGTCTTTTTCTAAGTTATAGAAATACACTTTTACAACTGAGTTGTCTTCTCCTGCTTTTGGGTATTTAAATACTTCTTGGGTAGGGTATAGGCCCCCTTTAAATAAATCCATTGAGAACTCTTTTACATGAGTTTCATCAAACTTATAATAAGCAATATGTTTTCCATCAGGAGCCCACTGAAAAGAACGAACCAATGCAAATTCTTCCTCATACACCCAATCAGAAGCACCATTAATAATGTGATTCTTTTTTCCGTCATTAGTAACTTGTGTTATTAATCCACTTTTTATATTTTGGATAAACAGATTATTTTCTAGAACATAAGCGACTTTATCCCCCCCTGGAGAAAAGGTAGCATACATCACTTTTTCATCAGCCAGTTTTTTGAGTTTATCAGTATGGATATTGTAAATATAATAAACTGATTTGCTAGAATGACGGTAAATACTTTTTGTTTCAGTAGCTAATAAAAGTTGTTTTTCATCCTTGCTAAAAGTATATTTTCCAATTCTTGGAATATCAAAATCAACACTTTTAAAAAGGGTACGCACTTTCTTGCCGGTATTGAATTTGTGTTTTACAATTTCTTGCCCATCTTCTGTTCTTTCCATTGTTGAATAATGTTCTCCATCATTCATAGAATTAAAACCCCCTACACTATTTGGGTAAAATGCATAGTTTTTCCATAAATCATCCAAGGTAATATCTCTTTTTTGAGCAAATAGTGGTGTTATAAAAACTAAGGAGAAACAAATTATTAGTATCTTTTTCATTCGTGTGTATTTTTTAGATTTGGAAATGGCAAATTTAATTAAATTTGCACAGATGGAATACAAGCAATTAAATATTGATGACATTTCTTTTTTTGAAAAGGTAATTGGTAATAATAATGTATTTTCTGAAGAAGAAATTTTACAGAATTATAGCCATGATGAAACAGAGGATTTATCTTTTCCTCCTGAGGTGGTATTGAAACCAAAAACTACTGAAGAAATTGTTAAAATTATAAGGTATTGTAATGTAAATAATATTCCTGTTACTCCTTGTGGTGCTCGCACAGGTTTAAGTGGTGGTTCTTTGCCTATTTTTGGTGGAGTTGCACTTAGTTTGGAACGCCTAAATTCTATCATAGAAATTGATGAACGCAACTTGCAAGCGACAGCAGAACCTGGAGTTATCAATCAAGTATTTAGAGATGTAGTGGCTGAAAAAGGACTTTTTTATCCGCCAGACCCTTCCAGTAAAGGAAGTTGTTTTTTAGGAGGTAATTTAGCTGAAAATGCAGGTGGAGCAAAAGCAGTAAAATATGGCGTTACTAGAGATTATGTTCTGAATTTGGAAGTGGTTTTACCAACAGGAGAAATTATTTGGACTGGAGCAAATGTGCTTAAAAATGCTACGGGTTATGATTTAACTTCCCTTATGATTGGTAGTGAAGGTACACTTGGAATTATTACAAAAATTATTTTCAGATTGATTCCTTTACCAACAAAGGACATAACTATGCTTATTCCTTTTAATTCATCTGAAAAGGCTTGTGAGGCAGTATCGGCTGTTTTTCGTGCAGGAATTACACCTTCCGCTTTGGAATTTATTGAACGTGATGCTATTGATTGGGCTTTGAAATATACAGATGTAAAACTTCAAATTGATGATGAAGTACAAGCATATTTGTTAGTTGAGGTAGATGGAGATAATATGGATTTGCTGTATAAGGATTGTGAGCGCATTTTTGAGGTAATGGATAATTTTGATTGTGGTGAAATTTTGTTGGCCGATAGTGAACGTCAGAAAAACCAGATTTGGAAATTGCGTAAGGAAATAGCAGAATCAGTAAAATCTAATTCAGTATATAAAGAAGAAGATACAGTAGTGCCAAGGGCAGAATTAGCCAAACTTTTAAAAGGAGTAAAAGCGATTGGGAAAGCATATGGTTTTCAATCCGTTTGTTATGGGCATGCAGGAGATGGAAACTTACACATCAACATTATAAAAGGGGAGATGAGTGATGAAGATTGGAATACAAAACTCACTTTAGGTATCAGAGAAATATTTGAACTGACACATAGTTTAGGCGGTACGCTAAGTGGCGAACACGGTATAGGTCTAGTTCAGAAAGACTATATGGATATTGTTTTTTCTGAAAAAGCATTGGGCCTTCAAAAAGGAATTAAAAATCTATTTGATCCTAATGGGATTTTGAATCCTGGAAAAATCTTAAAATAAAGGAACACGCTTTATTTATTGCTGAAGAAAGGAGATAGATTACAGCAATATAAAAAACAAAGCCAATCCAATTTCCTAAGAATTTAAAACTTGTTAAATCATAATATTCCTCATCAATAAAGAAGAGAAATAAGGTGAATAATACGGAAAATGCTAAGCATTTTTTATTCATAATGTATTCTTTTATTTCTATCGGCAACTCATACAAGTTAAACCTTCTTTTTCCATTTTCCAATAATGACCTAACATGTCATTATCCCACATATTTTCTTGGTTTTTTATATCATAAATTAAATCCTCTAAACTATGATCTAAGAAAACAACCATACCAACAGGAATCTCTAAAGTTAGATCTAATTCTTGCATGCGCCATTTTTGTATAGAGATGGTGAAAAAGTCATCAAAAATCAGATTATCATCTTCTAGTGTAAATTCAAAACCAACTCCTTCTGTCATTTCTTTTGCTATTTGTTTGTTTTTACCCCTTGCAGTAGCTTCTTTAATTATATTAAGGTTATCTTCTTTACTTTTTACAATATCTAACTGCATTCCAATACCCATTAAGTTATCTTCAAAAGGAGTGACTTTAAATCCTTCAAAGTCAAATGCATTATCAAACACTCTATCAACATCATTCATACTTAAATAGAGAGTGTCACTTTCTGTAATTATATTTTCAATAATTGTATTTTTTGCTTCTTCTTGAAATTCT
>JABGVU010000069.1 GCA_018645865.1 Flavobacteriales bacterium | reverse complement strand
TATATAAAATATCAAAATGTTCAGAAAGCACTTCTTTTATATAGTTAGCATTTAAAATTGCTATCTCTGTTGAAGACTTTAACCCTTCAGAACCAAGCATTTTAATATAAGCATAAGAGATAGCATAAACCAATGCACTACCCCAAGGTGCAGATGAAATTGACATTCCTTTATCTCCACCTACTTTCACTAAAGGATTATTTGGTAAAAATGGTTTTAAATGCTCTACCACTCCAATCGGTCCAACTCCAGGTCCACCACCTCCATGAGGGATTGCAAATGTTTTATGCAAATTCAAATGACAAACATCCGCACCAATAAGTGCAGGATTTGTTATTCCCACCTGCGCATTCATATTTGCTCCATCCATATATACTTGTCCTCCATTATCATGAATAATCTGAGTGACTTCCATAATTGCTTCTTCATACACACCATGAGTTGAAGGATAAGTTACCATTAAAGCAGAAAGATTTTCTTTGTATTCTTCCGCTTTTTCTCTTAACACATCAATATCAATATTTCCATATTCATCACATGGAGTAACCACCACCTTCATTCCAGCCATTACTGCTGAAGCAGGATTAGTGCCATGGGCTGAAGAAGGAATTAAACATATATTTCTATTATCATCACCTCTACTCTCATGATAAGCTCTAATGACCATTAATCCAGCAAACTCACCTTGAGCTCCAGAATTTGGCTGTAAACTCATAGCATCAAAACCAGTGATTTCACATAACATTTCTTCTAATTCATGGAACATTATATGATAACCCCTTGCTTGATGAGCAGGAGCAAAAGGATGTAAATTTCCAAATTCTGACCAACTTAATGGAAATAATTCAGAAGCCGCATTCAATTTCATAGTACATGAACCTAAAGGAATCATAGAATGAGTCAATGATAAATCTTTATTTTCTAAACGCTTAATATAACGCATCATGTCTGTTTCCGAATGATATTTATTAAAAACATCATGCTGCATAAAAGAGGAAGTACGATAAAGTGCCTCTGGAATTCTTGCAGTTGCCTCAGTATAATCACCACTTAACACCTCATTTATTAAATCTTGTGAATCAGAATGATTACAACTTTTTGCAAATACTTCTAAAATATCATTTATATTACTCAAATCATCTTTCTCATCAATACTTATTGAAAGCGTATCATCATTAATATAATTGAAATTGATTTTTGCATCCTCAGCATAAGTTCTTATGTTTTCCATAGAGACATTCCCTACTGAAACATGTAGTGTGTCAAAATAGATAGGATTCAACTGATGATACCCTAATCGTGTCAATCCTTCCGCCAAAGCAGCTGTTAAAGAATGAATGTTCTTACTCATTCTTCTTAAACCTTCAGCTCCATGATATATTCCATACATACTTGCCATAACAGCTAACAATACTTGTGCTGTGCAGATATTTGATGTTGCTTTTTCTCTTTTAATATGCTGCTCTCTTGTTTGTAAAGCCATTCTGAGCGCTCTATTTCCGTCCATATCCTCACTGACACCAATAATTCTACCTGGAATACTTCTTTTATATTTCTCAAAAGTGGCAAAATAAGCAGCATGAGGACCGCCATAACCCATAGGAATCCCAAATCTTTGGGTAGTTCCTACCACAACATCAGCTCCCCATTCAGCAGGAGGAGTAAGTAAACTTAAGCTCAATAAAT
The DNA here is from genome assembly GCA_018645865.1 of Flavobacteriales bacterium. Lineage (GTDB taxonomy): Bacteria > Bacteroidota > Bacteroidia > Flavobacteriales > BACL11 > UWMA-0277. The sequence goes on along the minus strand of JABGVU010000069.1, from coordinate 27,049 downwards.
CAGCCGCTACAACCACTCCAACTTCGATCGCTTTTAGTTGATTAACAAAATCAGTATAATCAATTACCTTACCATATTTTGCGGGATACTGTAAGATAGCACCAAAAAACCGTTCATCAACTACTACTTCATTATGATTGGCAATTACTAGTTCAATTTTTAAAGGAACGGCTCGAGTTTTTAAAATCTCAATTGTTTGTGGCAAGCATAATTCAGATACAAAAAATCTAGTGATATTTTCTTTTTTCTGCTTTCTACTTCTGTTATTATACAATAGTATCATAGCTTCAGCAGCTGCCGTTCCTTCATCAAGCAATGAAGCATTAGCAATTGCCATTCCTGTAAGCTCACTTATCATAGTTTGATAATTCAATAAAGCCTCCAATCTACCTTGAGCTATTTCAGCCTGATAAGGAGTATAGGCTGTATACCAACCGGGGTTTTCTAAAACATTTCTTTGAATAACACCAGGAAGAATAGTATTAAAATAACCCATTCCAATATATGAACGGTAATTTTTATTCTTCTGAGCTATACCTTTCATGTGTTCAACAAAACGGCTTTCTGACAATGCTACAGGCAAACTCATCTCCCTTCCTAAATGAATCTTTGCAGGAATCGTTTCATTAATTAATTGTTCAATGGAAGACGCATTTACTAGAGATAGCATCTCCTTAACATCATCTCCTCTAAGACCAATATGTCGATCTGAAAACCTAACTATACTCATCATTAAAATTTTAGGCCGTAAAAATAGTTAATGAATTCATAAAAACTGCTGTGTTAATGAAAAAAGGATAAGTTTAATTTTATAGTAGTTAAGGAAAATAATAGAGTAATTTTGCAAAAAATTTATAGTATGACATTTTATGAAATAGGATTGAATAAAAACATCCAAAAAGCAATAACCGATTTAGGTTTTGACAATCCAACACCTATCCAACAGCAATCAATTCCTTATTTATTGGAAAATAAAAATGATCTAATTGCACTAGCTCAAACTGGTACTGGAAAAACAGCTGCATTTGGACTACCTGTATTGCATAAAATTGATGTTGAAAGGAAATTACCTCAAGCTATAATCCTTTGCCCTACTAGAGAGCTTTGTCTTCAAATTTCAAAAGACATGAAAACATATGCAAAATATATAAAAGGATTAAAAATTACTGCTGTATATGGTGGAGCAAGTATAATGCCACAAATTAAATCATTAAAATCAGGCACACAAATTGTTGTTGGCACTCCAGGAAGAGTTATTGATTTAATAAATAGAAAGTCATTAAAATTACAAGACATTGAATTTGTAGTTTTAGATGAAGCAGACGAAATGTTAAATATGGGATTCAAAGATGATTTGGATACTATCTTAGCTGAAACACCTACAGAAAAACAAACTTTACTTTTTTCAGCAACAATGCCTAAAGAAGTAATGCGAATTAGTAAGAACTACATGCAGAACCCAAAAACAATTGAGGTTGCAAGCAGAAATGAAGGTGCTGCAAATATAGAACATCATTATTATATGGTAAATGCACGTGACAGATACAAAGCTTTAAGAAGAATCTGTGATGTAAATCCTGATATTTACGGAATAGTATTTTGTCGTACAAGAAGAGAAACTGCTGAAGTAGCTGATAAACTAATGCAAGATGGTTACAGTGCTGATGCTATACATGGTGAATTATCTCAAGCACAAAGAGATCATGTAATGGGGCGCTTCAGAAAAAGAAAACTACAACTATTAGTAGCAACAGATGTTGCCGCAAGAGGAATTGATATTAATGAATTATCACATGTCATCAACTATAATCTTCCTGATGATGACGAGATATATGTACATAGATCAGGTAGAACAGGTAGAGCTGGAAACAAAGGAACATCAATTATTATTGCGCATAGTCGTGAAGGAAGAAAGCTAAAATCAATTGAAAGAATGATTAAGCGTGACTTAACACTTATGAAAGTGCCTAATGGAGATGAAATCTGTCAAATCCAGTTAATGAAGTTAATTGACAAAGTAGTTTCTACTGAAGTAAATCATCAAATTGACAAATACTTACCTTCTATTGAAGAAAAATTAGCTTTTTTAGATAAAGAGGCGCTTATTAAGCATTTTGTTTCTACTGAATTTAATCGTTTCTTATCTTTCTATAAAAATGCTCCTGACTTAAATGTTGTAAGAAGTAATAATAGAGATAGGAATGAAAGAAGTGGAGGTAGAAATGAAAAGAAAAGAAACAGAAATGAAAGAAGTGGAGGAGAAAGAACCGGCCATGCTGAAGCAGGATACACAAGATTTTTTATCAATTTAGGAACAGAAAAAGATTTGCAAGCTCACAACCTAATTGGTTTGATAAATGAATACACAAGAAGCAGAAATATCCCTGTAGGAAAGATTGATATCATGAGAAAATTTTCATTCTTTGAGGCTCCTAATGATTTTGAAACAGATGTATTAAGCAGCCTTTCTGATGCAGTTTGGAATGGAAATAGAGTAAATGTTGAAGTATCTCAAGCTCCAGGGAAAAAATCAGCTAGAAGAGGGGGAAACAGAGGAGGTAGCGGTCGTTCATATTCAGGAGTTCGTGGTAAAAAAAGAAGTAGTTCAGGTGGAGGAGGTAGATCTTCTGGAGGTTCTTCATCAAGAAGAGAGTCAACTGGAGGAGGCAGAAGTAGTGGAGGAAGCTCAGGCTCTTTTAAAAGAAGATTTAATGCTGCTACAAAAAAAACGAAAAGAGACTAAGCGTTTTTCTTCCCAGCAACAAAATCTTTTAAGTAGTAAGGCTCAAAATAAGCAACATCTTCAAAATCGTTATTTTCAAATTTAGCTTTAGCTAAAGTTCCTAAATTTTTTGCTGAAGGATGAATTCCTTCAATAAATTTAGCATTTTTATGATTAATAATTTCTTGACATTTTAAGGATCCATCTCCAAAGAACATTATTTCATTTGCTAAGAATTCTTCGTAAGTATTTTCATTTACAACATCTGCTTGCACACCTCTTATTTGTTTATTATTTGGATCATATAACGCAGAAAAAACCTCCATTCGCCTTGCATCAATCATAGGACAATAAATAGCTGACTTCTCATTTTTATCCATAGCAAAGGCCATAGCTTTTAAAGTAGAGATAGCAATCAAAGGAATATCTAAAGCATAACATAATCCTTTAGCTGTTGAAGTTCCAATTCGTAATCCGGTATAAGAACCAGGACCTTTACTTAATGCAACTGCTTCAACTTTATTCAAATTAATATTCGCTGAATCAATAACATCTTGAATAAATAAGGTAAGCTGCTCAGCATGAGTATATCCATCAGAAATATGCTCCTTTTCAGCTATAGCTATTCCATCTTTAAAAAGTGCAACAGAGCAGTTTTTAGTAGCTGTTTCTATTCCTAAAATTAGGGCCATTAAAAATCGTAATAGTGATTAAACAGATCGCTCTTAATTCCAAAATTAATAAATTGAGTTTGCAATTCTCCATCCTCATTTTTAAAATTCCGTAAAGTAACGCCTAGATTTATTTTGAGATTCGTTTTTGGATTAACAATATAAGCAATATTAAAATTCTTAATATTAACAGTCGTCAAATTACCTTGATACATCTCAACACCAAAGTTATAAGGTCTATCTGTATAATTATCATAAACATCATTTCCATATGAAGCAGGATCCCCATTAATATTATCTCCATATTTTGAGAAAATTATTTTTCCGTCAATTATAAAGTTTTTCCATCTGTAGTTTATAAGCAATAAGAGTTCAGAGAAGTTAGCTCCTAATGGATGAGCTAATGGTTGGTTATAATGCGCATAATTTTGTTGAGTATTAAAATGCGAATAAGTATATGGCCTAGCCAGATTATACTCAGTTTGTAGGCTTAAATTATCTATACTAAATGCATTAAATATTTTATAACCTAATTGATAAGCAAACTTATTCGCCCAATAACCATTATTAGATTTTATCTGCTCTAAAGTAAACTCATCAAACATTAATTGTCCATAGAAATAAGATGAAAAAGGTAATTTGTATTTTAAATTTAAACCAACTAAAACATTACCATCACTCCCTACAGAAAACTCTACCGGCCTAAGCATTACTATTGGGTTTAAATAATTAACATCAAACCCAGTGCTTCCTGGAGCATGATTCATTCTCCAAATTACAGATTCAAATAATGAAATATTTAATTTTTTAGTGACATTTATACTTAAATAATGAGATGACATATATTTTTTAGCAAAACCCATGTAATCGTAATTGAAGTAGGAATTATCAATTCCATTATCTGCAAAATAATTAATATCCTGAAGCTCTGTATACAGATTTGTATACTGTACTTTCCAAAACCTAGTCTGCAATCTTAAATAGGGGTAATTGAAAGTGTTATCTGAAAGTAATAATGAACGATGCCCGTCTCCTATAAAATGTTTTCCATGACCAAACTGTACTACAAACATTTTATTTGCTCTGTACGACACATAACCTGATGACATTGCATAATCAAAACCTGTTGTTTTAAAAGATCTTTGATAGCCTTGTCCAGGTACAACTCGATTCTTTCGAATTTGAGCATCCAGATAATTAGGAAATATAGATTGATTTTCAGCAAAAGAGCTAAAGAAAGATATTTTCTTACCTAAATCACCTTCAACAATAAAACCTCTAGTATTTGTAAACGTATTTTTTTCCTCAACAAATTCTTTTCCTAATGTAAAATTTATAATTGGAGAAGCAATTATTTTATAATCTTCCCCTTTTAAAAGAAAAAAATGTTCGGAAAATATTTTTCTTAAATACCAATTAGAATACTCTGAATGAACCTGTGATCCAAGAATAGTATCAATATCAAAATTCAAATCTGATTTTACAATGGGCTTAAAGGAAGTGTGGAAATTTGACTCTTCAGTATAGGTTAGCTGATTAAAATTAGAGGAATAACTATTACCTAACAGTAAATTAGAATGTTGAGCATTCACATTTAAAATCATTAAAGAAAAGAAAAAAAAAGAAAAAAATCTCATTCTTTTGATTTAGCTTTCAGTATATAGAAAGGAATAAACAATATCAAATAACTAACTCCTGCTAATACAGCAATACTTACATTAACATTATATTCTAAAAGAAAATATGACCCCAAAATAAGAAATACTGAAAAAGCACACAATATTAAACTTGTATATTTATGTCCATAATCTAAATCTAATAACGCATGATGAATATGATCTCTTCCTGCACTTAAAGGTCCATTCCCTTTTAATGATCTAACAATAAAAACTCTTAACGAATCAAAAAGAGGAATTGATAAAAATGAAATTGCCAAGAAAGGCCCTATATCGGGCAGGTTATAATTCTCACTTACTAGGCCATGTTTAATGCAATTAATTGCTAAAATAGATAAAGTCATTCCAACAACTAATGAGCCTGTATCACCCATAAATATTCTTGCCGGATAAAAATTATATTTTAGAAAACCTAACAAAGCTCCCGTTAAGGTAAATGCTATAATAGCCATATCACTTTGCCCCATTGTTAAGGCAATAACACCAAATGAAAAAGATGAAATCAAACCAAATCCTCCCGCCAAACCATCTATCCCATCAATAAGATTAAATCCATTGGTAATAACAATAACTACAAAAATAGTAAATAAGGATCCTATCCAAACTGGCAAATCATACACCCCTAAAACTCCATGCATGCTATCAATGTGTAAATCCCCAAGAAAAATAAGAGCCAAAGTAGCTATAATTTGACCTATTAACTTTTTAAAAGCAGTAATTTCTCGTAAATCATCAATAAGACCAAGAATAAAAACAATTAAAATACTCACTAAAATATACTGAATATTTTCAATCTCTGCCCAAAATAATAATGAACAAATAATACCCGTAAAAATAGCAATACCTCCAAAAAATGGTGTAGCACCCTTATGCGAAGCTCTATCTCCTCCATCATCTAACAATCTTAATTTTTCAGCAAAATATATAAGCTTTGGGACAGCTAAAAATGCAATTAGAAATGAAGTTAGTAAAGAAAAGATCATATTTAAATTTAGAAGAGTCATTAAGCTATTGTTTTATGTAAAAGTAAAGAAATTATTGAATAACAGAAATTAATTCATCACACCATTTTGACAAGGTATATTCATTATCCACTTTTACAGTGATCAAACCCATCTTATTACCTGCTAGTATATCAGTATCCGAATCTCCAATTAGATACGAATCTTCAACTTTTATTTTTGGAAAATCAAAAATTGCTTGCTGAATCATTCCAGGATTTGGCTTACGACAATTACAATTCTCAGTAGCTAAATGAGGACAATAATAAATCTTATTTATTACACCTCCATTTTTTTTTAGCTCAAACAACATATACTTATGGAGAACACCTAATTCATTATCTGACATTATTCCTTTTGCAATTCCTTGTTGATTAGTTACAATAAGAATACGATTAAATATTTTTGAGAGTTTTGATATTGCAGTTTCAGCTCCTATCATAAATTCAAACTCTTCAGGATTTTTAACATACTGCCCATCTAATTTTATATTTATCACGCCATCTCTATCTAAAAAAAGAGTATCTAGCTTATGCATCTGGGAACATTTCTTGCTCAATTAATTGACAAATAATATGCCCGACTAAAATATGTGCTTCTTGTACTCTTGGCGTATCATCAGAAGGAGTACAAATTATAATATCACAAATATCTTGCATTGCACCACCATTTTTACCAGTAAAACCAACAGTTGTCATTCCTAATTCATTTGCTTTCATAATTGCCCTTACTACATTAGAAGAATTTCCTGAAGTTGATATTCCAACAAGAATATCTCCTTTCTTACCTACTGCCTCAACCATTCTAGCGTAAGTAGCTTCAAAACCATAATCATTTGCCACAGCTGTCATATAGGACGAATTTACATGCAAAGCTTCAGCATATAAAGGAGGGCGATCATTGTAAAATCTTCCACTTAACTCTGCTGCAATATGCTGTGCATCAGAAGCGCTACCACCATTTCCACAAAAAAGCATCTTTTTATCCGATTGGAAAGCAGTTACACTTTCAGTAACAATTTGCTGAATATTAGTTTTCAAATTATCATTTTGAAAAATGCTAGTGTAATTTTCAACAGCACTTTTCATGCATTTTTCTATTCTACTTTTCATCTCATTGGTTTTGGCTAAAATACAAATATTTATACTGATTGATACGCTTTTTTTGTCTGTCTTCCAATTTCAAACCAATCATATTTAGTATTTATTAATTCTGTTCCTTTAGTTCTTACTTGCTCCATCAACCCTTCATTACCCAATATACTATTTAATTTAGCAGATAAATCACTTACATTTTCTGTTTTAAATAGAAAACCATTTTCATTATCAGAAATTATTTCTTTCAAAGGAAGTAGGTCAGGAACTAAGGCAGGACGTTCATAACTTAAAGTCATCATAAGCACACCACTCTGATAAATTTTTTTGTATGGAAGAACAACTAAATCTGAAGCACAGTAATAATGTTCCACATCTTCTTGTGGAATAAACTTAGTATGTAGAAGTATATATTCTGATAAATTATTCTCATCAATAATCTTCTGATATGCAGAAAAATCATTTTCCCATAGCCTTCCTGCAATTACTAATAAAACATCCGGATTTTTTTTTACAACTGCCTTTAAAGCAGACAATAAAACTTCTAATCCTTTTACTTTTTTTATCATACCAAAAAACAATAATACCCTTCTATTATTCGGAATACCAAGTTGTTCTTTAGATTTTTCTTTATCATATTGAATATTAATAAAAGGGGTGTAATTACCATGTGGCACAATAGAAATACAGGATGTTAAATTAGCGTTCAGGTTTGAAATTTCAGATTTACTAAATTCATTATGAGTTATGATTCTATCCGGCAATTTATAAATCAATCTCTCAATAACTAATGAATTAGATGAATTGGAAAACGAACTTACATCATGTACTGTTAATACTACTTTTCCAAATAATATTTTAACAACTAGTAAATTAAACAGAACTAAAACATTAGTGTAAAAAACATGAAAATGAAAAATAGAAATTCCTGAAAATCTAGCATGAAAAACTGAAAAAAAAGTACCAATAATCCACTTAATCCCATTAATAATTTTGAATTTACTTTTAAATACATCTTTATAAAAAGCAAAAAACTTTAAGCCATTAATTTCAGGAGAAGACGTTTCATTATTAGTATATAAGCTAAGATCTACATCATTCTTCAAAAGACCTGAAGCCTGACCGAAAAGGTAAAAATGATGAGAACTTCCATGAGCTCCTAAGGGATCTATAATTGCTACTTTTCTATTCATTTTCTAAAGGATTCAAATATACTATTTTTTCATGATAAACAATTTATATATTTGCAACAAACAAGTAATACAAAGGCCCCTAATCAATAACAAATGCTATTTAACTCTCTACAATTTTTAATTTTCTTTCCTATTGTAGTCACTATCTTCTTCTTATTGCCTCAAAAAAGAAGATGGATACTTTTACTTATTGCCTCCTACTATTTCTATATGTGCTGGAAGGTAGAGTATATTGTTCTAATTATCATCTCCACTTTAATTGATTATTTTGCAGCAAAAAAAATGGATAAACTCAAGGGAAAAGCCAAAAAGAAAAAATGGCTATACTTAAGTTTAATCTCTAATCTAGGAATATTATTTGGCTTTAAATATTTTAATTTTATAAATGAAAATGTACAATCCTTCTTTGATTATTTTAATGTTTTTTATAATGTCCCTGCATTTGAATTACTACTGCCTGTAGGAATTTCTTTTTATACCTTTCAAACTTTAAGTTATACCATTGATGTGTACAATTGCAAAACAAAATCCCAAAAACACTTAGGAGTATTTGCTGTTTTTGTATCTTTTTTCCCTCAATTAGTTGCAGGCCCTATTGAACGATCAAACAGGCTGCTTCCTCAATTCTTTGTAAAGCATGACTTCAATTATGAAAGAGTGCGCTTTGGATTACAACAAATGATGTGGGGATTTTTTAAAAAAGTTGTAATTGCTGACAGACTTGCCATAGTTGTTGATGGCGTGTATAATAACCTTGATAACTATAGTGGATTTGCTTTAATTATTGCAACTATCTTTTTCACCTTTCAAATATATTGTGACTTTTCTGGCTACTCCGATATTGCAATAGGATCTGCCAGAGTTATGGGCTTTGAATTAATGGAGAATTTCAAACGCCCTTATTTTTCAAAATCAATTTCTGAATTTTGGAAAAGATGGCATATTTCTCTTTCAAGTTGGTTTCGAGACTATTTATACATTCCTCTAGGAGGGAATAAAGTTGTAAAATGGAAATGGTATTATAACCTATTTATAACTTTTTTAGTGAGTGGATTTTGGCATGGAGCAAGTTTTACATTTATTGTATGGGGAGCGCTTCATGGGACCTACCTAATTAGTGCAATTATCTTAAAAAACCCAAAAGAAATAATCCTTAATTTCTTAAACATAAAAAATACAAATTTTCACAAAATATACCAAGTAAGCTTCACTTTTTTACTTGCTTCTTTTGCTTGGATTTTTTTTAGAGCAAATAACATTACTGACGCAATATATGTAATTACTCATTTGTTTACAGATGTTGGAGATTACACTAATTTTTCTGTGATGCAACTAAAACTAAGAGGACTTGGAGTAGGAGTGAACGATTTACTAATTTCTTTTGGACTTATCATTTTTATGGAATTATTTAATTTATATGAAAGAGGAGGTGATGTTTGGTTGAAATTAAAACACAAACCTAAATGGCTAAGGTGGTTATTTTATTATATCATAATGTTTGGTTTATTATTTTTAGCACCATATTCCAAAGTAAGTAATTTTATATATTTCCAATTTTAGATGAATACTGAATTTAAAATATTATTACGCAAAGGAAGTGTTTTTATACTCCCTATAATTGCTTGGATATGCATTGTAGTTGCTATTGATCCCTTCAATTATTTTAACCTAACTAAAATTATTTCACAGCAATCAAAAGAAAAATCTGCTCAGAAATTGAATTCATTACTATACAACTCATTACACTTCAAAAATCATCCTACAACAAGTATTATAATCGGAGATTCCAGAATTAGAAGGCTGCCAATACAAAAAATCAAAGAATTAACTGGGGATGACTATTACACATTGCATTCTAATGCAGCGAAATTGAATGAAATTATTGATTTGTTTTGGCTAACTAATAAATACACTAAATTGGAAAATGTAATTATCGGTCTTAATTTCAATTTATATAATGAATATGCTTATTCCAATAGAGTAGCTGATGTACAAGAAATGATACGCAACCCTCTTATTTATATTTTTAATTGGAATATTGCTGAAACAATATATTTAGCTTTAAAAAATGAATTATTTGGTGTTCAGAAAAATAACAGATTAAATAAAGAAAAATTCTGGGAGCATAAAATTTCTACTTTCGCTACTAATCAATATTCTAAATATCGACACCCTGATTCGACACTAAAACGGCTTAGAGAAGTTGGAGCATATTGTCTAAAGAATAAAATTAACCTAAATCTAATTATTGTTCCACATCATAAAGAATTTCATGATAGATTAGTAGATTTCAAACTTACTAGAGAAGAAATACAATTTAAAGAAGAAATTAGACACATTGGAAGAGTAATAGATTTTGATTACCCAAACTCAATTACAAATTGTAAAAGTTGCTTTACCGACCCAATTCATACTAATGATTCTATAAGCGAAATAATAGTAAATGATATATTTACTGATAGCTTAGTTGTTGGCAAATTACTTCAATAGCAATCCTTGAAAATAAGATTTATTAATCAACCACCAAGTTGAAATATTTTTTCTAACCTGAGGATTAACAACAAATCTAATATTATTCTTGAAAAATAACCAAACAATAAAAGTATAAGAAAATACACCTCCAATTTTTTTCAGAAAATAAATGTGATTTTTAGTGTTTTGTTGTAAAAAAAAATTTCCTCTATAATTTTTTTTTGCGCCTTTATGAAAAGATTTAGTTAAACTACCAACTTTATGATAGAATTCTACATCAGGATAGTAAAGAATCTTATGTCTTCCATTCTTCCATACTCTATATGAAAAATCAGTATCATCAAAATAACAAAAGTACTTTTCATCCATTAAGCCTATATCCAGAAATACCTCTTTTTTAGCTAACAAACAACAGGTTGGAGCGTACTCAACATTAGTAGATTTATTATACTGACCTTCATCCAACTCATTTATTCCTCTATGTAATGGCAAGTATCCTTTCTTTTTTATAAACCAACTTCCAGCATACCAAATATGATTAGGATTATCATAGTACATCATTTTTGGGGTAACCAAACTGCATTTTTTTTCAATCTGAATCTTAACTAACTTTTCAATTAAAGTGCATTCAAATTCCACATCATTATTAATAATTAAAATCTGATCACAGCCGTCAAAAATTGCTTGTCTAATTCCTTGATTATTTGCTTTAGCAACTCCGAAATTCTTAGCATTTTTAACAACTTGTAACCTTGCATCCTTTTCATTCTCTAAAATTGGAAGTGTAGCGTCATCTGAAGCGTTATCAATAACATATAAAATTAAATTTGAATGTGTCTGTTTCCAAACGCAATCCAAAAACGATTTTAAAACATCAATCGAATTATAAGTTATAGTGACTAAGCCTATTTTATCCATTTTGAATAATCTTTACATAAAACCTTTTCCAGTTTTCTAACGTCATCATTAAATATTTTTCTGAGTTGACTTCTCGTTTTCTTCAATAATTCAGGCTTTCTATCTGCCTTAAAAAGAAAAACTCTAATATTCTTTACTAAATATATTGGGAATAAAAAAATTAGTATTCTTCTAAGAAAAACAAAAGAATATATAAATTTAATTACTTTATTTCTTGGCATTGTAAAGGTATTGTGCTTTGTATTTGTATCAGCAGCAAACTCAGTACTAATGTTCAAAAAACTATACACCTGACCAACAGTCTTTGATACATTTTTTTTGAAATCTTCATAGTCTATGAATAATACATTATTCTTTTCAAAAAAATCCAAATATCTTTGAATTTGCTTAGCATATTTACTTACCTCAATATACTGCTGATAGAATAAATGAGCATTCTTATGCTTTGATTTTTTAGCTATTATATTTTCAAAATTATCATTAATTAAACCAAGCCTAAAATCCATTAAATAGTGGGAAAAAGCTCTTTCAATAGGATTTCTGAGCATAATAATGATTTTTGCATTTGGATTATATTTTTTTATATCTTCAGCTACATTGTCATAAAACAAATAAGAAACACTTCCCTCTCCATAAATTACTTTTTCTTTCTCCACAAATAAAGATTCATATTTTTCAAGAGTATTTATACGATTCTTAACATAATACATTCCTTGATCATGAATTGCCTTATCAGAAAAATAATCAGGTTCTTTTTGACTACTCATCTCAATTTCTGGATGTTCATTCAAATAGTGATACAAAGATGTTGTTCCTGATTTTGGAGCGCCTACTATAAAAAAATCAACTTTCATTTTATAAAAAATATTTTCTTAAAAACTTCAACGACATTACCCATCCGTTTAATGTTTAATATAAATGTTAAACCTAACTTAATTGGGAGTGTAATTAAATAAAATAATGTTAGTATTGGAGGGAACTTAATTGTTTGCAAATCATACTTAAATTTTCGCATCATGCAATTTGAAATTAATTGTGAAAGATATATTTCGGCAGAATTCAACCCTCCACTTTTCCATTTTTCCATTTTTGAAATATCAATTAATAATTGATTATTCACGTCTTGCTCAGTTGAAGAACCAACAACAGGAACTTTTAACATTTTCTGATGGTAATCAATTTCTAAAAACTGGCATAAATCTTTAACAATACGAACTGGATTAACTAACAGCTCTTCAAATTTAACTATTCTAACTTTATTATTATTTGTGAATTCTGCACTATACTCTAAAGAAGAATTCCAAATTTTAGCTGTTAAAATAGGATGATAATTAATGTAGGAACGAATAGCTTCAGACAATGGTATAGAAGATGCGCCTAAGAATCTTCTTTTCCATTTTTTCTTTTGTGAAAGTAAAACATCTCTCTGATCTCTTACCATATTTATCACTTTTGCATTAGGGAAAAATGATAATATTTCATTCAAATAATACATGTTTTTTGGAGTTTGATCGCAAGCAATAAAGCATTTATTATCTGATGTGATTTTTGCTAAAAATAACTCATATATACTTACCGGGTTTGAAACATTCTCATTCGTCAATATAGCATTTGCCTCATCATTAAAATACGAGATATTCCCCTGTTGGAATAATCCATTTTTTTCAATACACAATAACCTAGAAAGCAAATCTATTTGTTGTTTCCTATCTAAAGTTGATTCTGAATTATTTGTCCAAATTGTGCCAAAGAAATGTAACTCTTTAAAAGTGAAAATATCTGAGTGATTGCCTAAAATACGCCCCATCATAGTAGTACCACTTCTGCTGCTTCCAACAATAAATATTTGTTTTATTTTATCCAATTAATATTTAATCTTTAAACCTGACTCTATGCCGATAACTCCTTTTAAGTTTGGAATATCAAACAAATTATTACTTCCATAAATTTGAGAAAAATATTTGTCTCCTGATTTTTCTAACTTATATTTAAAATCGTTACTATTCCAGTCAATATCATATGAAATAATTAATTTATTATACTCATCAAAACAGTTATAAGTGAAAATTTCTCCATGTTGTTTTTTCTCAATTCTTACAATATCATAATCAAATATCTTTCCTAACATAGTTAGTGGGTAATAAGTACTTTGAATTTCGATCACCTCTTTATTATTTCTAAAAACTGACCCTCCATAATCTCTACCACCCAAATTATGGTAAGTAGCTAATTCAATAACTGACAAATCAGGATTACTCAACAACTCTAAAAAATACTGAGCTACAAATAATGATTGCAGAAGGGTATTACCTGTAGTTTTTGATATTTGCAAATTCCATTCCGTAACCCAAATAGGTTTATTAAAAATACCTTCATAAGCATTAACCTCTTTTGGATATTGATTAATTAAATAATCAATAGCTCTATTTTTATAGATTTCAAAAGCTTCAGTCTTATTATCTCCTTCATTTTCTTCAGAAATCATTTGCCCATATCTATCATTCCCTTTAGTCACTTTTGCATAAGAATGAATAATAATGGCATCATAAAAGTTAAGCTTAGCCAGTTTATCATTCCATACACTATGTCTATGATTTTTTTTATTGACTAATGGAGCTGCAACAATAGCTGTTTTAAGATTAGGATATTTTTCGTTTATTTTATCTGAACATTTTTTTGCAGCAATAACATACTCATCAATGGTATATCCTTTAGTAAAGTAACTTCTATTAGAAAGCTCACTTCCTAACTCAACCCCAACAACTTCAATATTATTTTCAATCAACTTTTTAATCATTAATAATATATCATCATTATCAATAAACAGATTTGCTACTATTATAGCCTTGGCATTTGTTTTTTTTGCTAATATTATGAAATCTTCAATATAATCTTGCTGTTGATTTTTTTTTATTCTAGAATTGTCTAGCCCTCTTGCTCTTTTAGGCATTTTACCATCATGATATTGATCGATTTCAGAAAAATCAAACCCGTACCCTTTCTCTCCATAATGGTAAAAATTACCTACAGCTCCTCCTGGAAATCGCAATAATTTTGGCTTTATTGCTATAGCTTTATTTAAAAATGAAGTATCAGTAACATCACAATACGTAAATGTATTTGAAGTAGCAAAACCAAAGATATTTTCTTTAACATTCTGTGCTAAAACACTCTCAATACAAAGTAAAAAGATGATTATTAAATTTCTCATTTAATCAATCCTTTCTTTTTCAATTCCTGTATTGATATTCCATATTTATCTTCCATAACTTCTTGAGTTTTCACCCAATTCACAAATGAAGTAATCCCAGAAATAAAATCAAATTTAGGATTAAATCCTAATGCATTTTTTATTTTTGATAAATCAGCATAATTATGTCGAATATCTCCAAAACGATACTTACCACTAACTGAAATTTTTACATCAGAATTGTATAAGGATTTCAATAAATTAGCTACTTCAATCACTGAAGTAGCAACACCTGAACCTACATTAAATATTTGATGATTTGCTTCCTCTTTTTCTAAAGCAAGAATAGTTGCCCTAATCACATCATCAATGAAAACAAAATCTCTACTTTCCTGTCCATCTTCATAAATATCAATATCATTTCCATTTAATAATCTTGTAGAAAAAATAGATAAAATTCCTGTATAAGGATTACTTAAAGATTGTCCTGGGCCATAAACATTCTGATATCTTAATGCAACAGTAGGAATATTTAACGTTTTTCCCATAAGAAGAATCATCTGCTCTTGCTGTTGTTTAGTAATGCCATAAATAGAAGACGGATGAATCTTTGAATCTTCATCTGTAGCTAATAACTGTAAAGGTTCACTACATTTATTGCAAATAAAATTAAATTCCCCTTTAGCCATATCAATATCCTGTCTCTGATTAGGATACACTACACCATCATTCTTACACAAATACTTGCCTTCTCCATAAATAGAACGTGAAGAAGCAATAATGATTTTTTTGATGCTATGATTCTCATTAGTTAAAATATCTAATAGATGTGTAGTCCCTAGAATATTAACTTCATTGTATCTATAAATTTCATACATAGATTGCCCAGTACCTGTTTCTGCTGCTAAATGAATCACAGCATCCTGATTTCTTAGAGCTTTTTGCCAATCAGATTTATTACAAACATCACCATTAATAAAAGTTGCAATATTTTTAATTGATGAAGATAAAGTTGAATTCTGATCCTCTCCATGAATTTGTTTAGATAGATTATCTAAAATAGTAACTTTAAAACCTTTATCTACTAATTTTCTAGTCAGATTAGAGCCTATAAATCCAGCACCTCCTGTTATTAAAATATTTCTCATGACAATTGTTGTTTGTGTGATGTTATCCTATGAAAAAAATGAGTAAACCCTGACACAATAAATATAAAAAAGAAGGGTCTTAAAAGTAATGGTTCAGACATAACAGATATAACCATAATAATCATTAATAACCATTTATTATCATTTATTATCTGCTGATGAAAGAACATATATAAAAAGAGAATCGCTGTAGGGAATCCCATAGAAGCAAAAAGAAACATAATTGAGTTACTACTTCCCTTATCTGTTCCGTTCATTTTAGATGCCACTCCAATTTTCTGGCGTAATACTTTAAGATTATCTGATGAAAAATAAAACTCTTCGCGCATTGCCTGAAACTGATCAATATCTAAGCCTATTCCAGTAAGCGGATATTCAGCAGCAATAAATAAGGGTTGCGTTAAATCAAAAAATCTTTTTTGAAATGAAAACTCTTTTTCTCCTTGAAATTTTTCCTCAACATTTAAATTAAACAACATAATAATAGGAATAGTAAGCAATATAAATAACAGTATGAACCATTTACTTTTTTTCAGTTCTTGCTGGATATATACCAAAGATTGTATAATTAACAAACCGATTCCCGTAGTAGAATAAGTTGTAACAATAGCGATGGAAGCTAACACTAAAATAAATTTGCTTTTCTTAAATATAAAGGCCTCAAGGAAAAAATAAATATTCAAAAAAACTTGTAAAACACCTGGCTCCCAGAATAAACCTTGGTTCCGACAGATGTCTATATTAAGAAAAGTAAGTATCCCTCTTTCAGTTGTGTAAAAAAATAGATTAAGAAACGTTTCACACTCATGATAAGTAGAAGAAATAACAGCAAGATTATCTTTAATAAAAAAGAACATGATAAAGTTAAAAAGAGAATGAGCAACAATCATTTGAAGCACTCTATATAAGCTCAGAAGTAACTGATTCTTATTGTTAGCAAAATACAATAAAGAAAAAACAGAAATTGATATTATCATAAAATAATAATAATATTTATTTAACTCTTGCTCATTTTCAGCAAATAGATAATTAATTATAAATAACCCAAACAATATTAATGTGGTAATAATTGAAGAATAAAAGTTAGTTTTAAACACATTTTTTCTGATTAATAAAAAAGATAAGCCTAAAATAATCGAGAAAATGATATAAGATATATTTCTGTTAAACACAAACAATAAGCCCCCGGAACTCATGATGAGCATGAATACAACAAGATTATCTAGAAACTTTTGTTTTAAAGTATATATCCTCATTTCCAATTCATTTTTCTTTCTAGTAATTCTTCTACAATTTTAATATCTTCAGTGAAATAAGATTTAAATATGACCTCCCTTTCTTTAACAGATAATTTATTCGGCGTGAATGTAGTGATATTTAATCTTTGAATTCTATTCTTTATGATTTGTCTTGATTTTGCAGATGGAAATATATTTTTAATTATTTGACGCCACCATCCTGTTTTTTGCATTAAATTTTTAAGCCAAATAAATTTAGCTTTACTTGCCTTATTACTTCTTATGTTAAAATTAATATCTTCCTCCTTTATGTTAAGAAACTTAAATATCTTAAGTATTGTCTGTTCTCTTTCTGCTATAAAATCTTCCTCAAAATGAAGAATTAAAAAATTATCTTTAGAAAATAATGCAAAATATCTTTTGAGCATATTCGCATATTTACCCTGTTCAACATAAGAACTTCTTAAATAAGTAAGATAATTATTATTCTCGTTTACCTTTTTTTTAATTGCATTTTTAAAAGATAAACGCTCATGCAAATCTCTTTTTGAATGCAAATAATGAGAATATGCTCTATCAACTGGATTTCTTAAGATAATGATAAATTTCACATTCTCACCTAATGACTCAAGGATTCTTTCAGGAGCATACTTATCAAACAAATAGGTTGGCGTGAAATCTCCAATACATTTCTCCTTCTTCACTCCATTAAAATAAGTTTTCTCATACCAAGAAACGCCATTTTCGTAAACAGTTGAAATGTCAAAAAAATGTGGTTCCTTAAAAGAAGGAGTAAACACATCAGAATGTTGCTTTAAAATATCATAAAGGCTAGTTGTACCTGATTTAGCAGCACCAATACACATGAAATTTGGTAAACTCATCTTGTCCAATTATTTAAATCTTTATCTAACAATAAAGAAAGCTTTTCTACATCACTTTTATAATATTCTTTCAACCACTTTTTAGTTTCAGGATTAATCTTTTCGATTTTATTTGTATTTCTTTTGTGCAAATTTACTCTAATGCTATTCCTTAATTTTTTGAATGGAAATAAAAATCTCAACACTGTCTTGAATGGGGTTTTTTTCATCATAAGTGATTTTATCCATTCATTTTTCCATTCCCAATCTCCTACCATATATTTTTCTTCATCATTAATTTTAAAAGCATCTAAATCTAGAAACTTAAAAACATTATCAATTTCTGCATTGAAGTCATTTTTATAATCATCATAAATTATAACATGAACATTATCAAATGCCTTAATAAATTTTTTTACCTGATTAAAATACATTCCTAATTCTAAATACCTAGAAGCGGGAGTCATATTACTAGTGTTAAAATATCTATCTTCTGATTGATCAAGCGCCTTTTCAAATGATAAAGATTCCATAAGATTATATCGTTTAATATGTTGATATCCTGAATATGCACGTTCTACAGGGTTACGTAACATAATAATAATTTTGACATCCTTAAGATATTTATTAATATTCTTAATAGCCAGTTCAGGAAATAACAAATACATCACGCTAGATTCTCCTCTATATTTCATAGAGGAAGCTCCCTTAAAAAGTAATTTATAATCTTCTATATTAAGTACTCCTTTAGGTATTCTTTGCTTACCTATACCCTTGTTAATTAAAAAATGTGGCTCTTTTGGAGAGCACATAAAAACAGATGGGTGCTGATTTAAGTAATTATGCAAAGAGGTCGTACCACTCTTTGCTGCTCCAACTATTAATAGATTTGGTAAAGCCATTATTCTTTCCAACTTTTTAAATCAACATTTAACAATTCTTCCAATTTTTCTACATCATTTCTAAAAAACCGAATTAATTCCTTCTTTGTTTCTGGATTAATTGGTTTTATTTTTTCTTTTAGGAAGTATTCTAAAAATATTCTAAACTTTGATCTTAATTTTTTAGAGAAAACAAATCTCAATTCTTTTTTAATGAAATTATCTTGCATAAAAAAAAATTTCAAAAAAGAAAAGCGCCAACTTTTACCTCCAACATTATGTTTAGAATGGATATCTAATTCCACAACTCTTAAAATACCTAAAAAAGCTAAAGTTTCCTTAACCACTTGTTTAGTGTTATACTGAAAATCTTCATGCATAATAACATGAATATTCTTAAAATTATCAATATAAGCCTTAACCATATCATGATAAAGACCCATGTTTTTATACATGACCATTGGCGTTAAAACAATGTCATTTTCTAATCTATTTTTCTCAATTTTTAATGCTTCTTCAAATGATAAGAGTTCCTTCATGCTTCTTGAAACATGCGTATAAGCAGAAAAAGCTCTGTCTACAGGATTACGTAACATAATAATGATTTTTACATCATCTCCTAAATATTTTTTAATATTTTTAATAGCTTCATTGTAATAATACAAATACAAAACAGTTGATTCTCCAATAGCTTTTTCATTTACAACATGATTAAAAAGAGCCTGATAGGATTCTAAATTCCAAATACCATTATGCAATCTATCCTTTACTAGATTCTTAATTAAAAATCTTGGTTCTTTAACCTTCATTCCTTGCTCATTATATGAAGGCATATAGACATCAGGATGTTGATTTAAGTAGTTGTGCAAAGAAGATGTCCCGCATTTTGCAGCACCTACTATCAAAAAATTTGGCAAATTATTTTTCATAATTACCTTTTACTAAAGGGTACGTAAAATGTATAGAATCCAAACTCTCGTTTTACAAAATAGACCATAATAAGATTCCATAATGATAAAGAAATCATACTTGCAAAGGCGGCACCATTAATTCCAAATTTTGGAATCAAAAATAAATTTAATACTCCATTCACAATAGCTCCAACAAATAAGATATTCATAAATACTACCTGTTTACCAGTCATCTGAAGAATATTCCCTACAGAACCTGAAAGAGTACTAATTAATTTACCAAAGGATAAAAGCATAAATGCTATTACTCCCTTTTCCGCAAATTCCGGACCAAATAAGCTCAACAAAAAATCAGGAAAAATTAAAAAACATAATACTAAAGGAAGGGTGGTTAAAAATATAATTTTTGAAGATTGATGGGCTACTTTTCTTAACCCATTCATATCTTTCTTTCCGTATAATTCAGCAAAAATAGGAGCGGCAATACTATTAACGGCCATTAAAGCTATGCTAGCAAACATTGATAACTTAAATGCAGTAAAGTATATTCCAACTTCTTCAGGGCTTCTCATATTTCCTAGCATTAATTTATCAGTCCAAGCCATAATAAATTGAACACTCTGAGCAAACATTAGCGGGATAGATACTTTTAAAATATCCCGATATTCTAAATTTTCAATTTGTTCATTAGAATTTATTATTTTTAACTTATTGAAATTATAGGAAAAAGAAATAAAAGCTAAAAGAGATACAATTGCTAAAGATGAAAGATAAGCGTAAACCGGCACATCGCCATCTAAAATAAATTGAGTTATTATAAAAATTGAGATAATAGAAAAAGTAGCTTGCGACATTCTATAAAAAAAGGAAAATTCTATTATTTTTTTTAATCCTCTTAGACTTTGATAATGTAACATAAAGAAAGCCATTGGCAATACAAAGAAGGCATTCAGTCTGATATGATGAACATTTGCATGTATTAAATTAGCAATATCTTGTGAAAAGCAATACATTAACAAAGAAAATATAAGAGATGTAATACTTAATAAACGAGTTATCTTATTTCTGAAAATCTGAATACTTTTCCACTTTTCTTTCTTTGCAAAAGAAGCTATAAATCGAATTGAAAAAGTATCCATTCCTAATTTAGAGAAAAGAGTAAAAATCCTTAAAACTACTATAGACAACACATAATCTCCTAAGCCTTTTGCTCCAAAATAATTAGCAATTAATAAGGTTAATAAAAACCCCATTACTTGCCCTCCTATTCGTATCAAAAAAGACCATCCTCCTTTTTTGAAAATTTCAGAGAAATCTTTATCTTGCATTGCGTTTAGAATTTTTTTCATAAATTAACTTACTAAAAACCAAGGATTCAATAAATATTTCTTATTATATATAACTTCTTTTTTTGTGTTGAATTGAGCAACTGAGAAACCAGCATATTTAGCAATTGCATGTCCTGCTCCTGTATCCCATTCCATTGTTGGCGCATGCCTAGGGTAAGCATCGGCCTTTCCCTCTGCAATCATACAAAATTTTAATGATGAGCCAACTGCCAAGATATTTACATCACCATGTTTTTTTTTCATTTCCTCAAAAAATACTTTTGTTTCGGCTGACATATGAGATCGAGAACCCACAATCACATAATTTGCTCTTTTATAATCAATTGGCAATAAATCTGATGAGGAAATTAATGTTTCTAGATTTTCAATTACTGAATTAACACTTACTTTATAAGAACCTAATCCTTCCATAGCAAAATACAAATCTTCTTTTACAGGGACATAAATCACGCCCATAATCGGATTTCCATTATGAATCAATGCTATATTTACAGTAAATTCACCATTTCTTTTTACAAATTCTTTTGTACCATCTAAAGGATCAACCAACCAAGAATAGGCCCAATTATTTCTTTCTGAATAAGGAATTTTTGCACCTTCTTCACTTAAAAAAGGAATGTCTGTCGCTAACAAATGATTTTCTATTACTTCATTGCAATTTTTATCTGCCAATGTTAAAGGAGATTTATCATCCTTTTGCTCAACAGCAAAATCGGAAGCATATACATCCATAATAGCCTGTCCTCCTTTAATAGAAGCGTTAATCGCTTTTACCAATAATTCATTCATATTCATTTTTACTGATATTTTACGTTAAGCTTCTGTTGGATGCCAAGTGGTTTTTATTTCTTGGAACTGTTCAATAAAATAAGGTGATTGACTTGTTTTATTATCCCAATTCTTTCGTTTGTAAATTTCTACTCTTTTTAAATTTTCTACCGACACCTTCTCAATCTCCTTTATTTCTTCATTATTATCTCCACAATAAATAATAGAATTTACATCCTTATGAGAGGCAAAATGACTGATTAGTTCTTTTCTTTTTCCTGTTAAAATATTTACAACTCCATGTGGAACATCTGAAGTATTTAAAACCTCAGCAAAAGAAATACTCACCATTGGATTTTCTTCAGAGGACAAAACAATACATGAATTGCCTCCAACAATGACTGGAGCAACTACAGAAACCAATCCTAATAATGAAAATTCATTTGGAGCAATTACTGAAACAACTCCCATTGCTTGCGGAATTGAAAAATTAAAATGATTTGATGCAACAGGATTAACCGAACTGAAAATTTGATGAAATTTATCACTCCAACCTGCATAATATATTAACCGATCTATACTTTGTTCAACTTCACTTCTCGCCTGATATTTTGATGATCCAGTCATCATTAACTCCTTAATAAATTGTAATTTTCTCCCTTCCAACATTTCCGCTATTCTGTAAAGTATTTGCCCTTTATTTAATGCGGTTATATTTTCCCATCCTTTTTGAGTATTTCTAGCAGAAACAACAGCATTACGGAAATCTTTTCTGGAAGATAAACAGATATTTGCCACTAAATCTCCATTTTTATTTTTTAAACGGGAAAATCGCCCAGATTCTGTTCTTGGAAACTTACCTCCAATAAATATCTTATATGTTTTTAATACATCTATTCTGCTCATTATTCAAATTTTAAATACGACTTCAGTCCATGCAAACCTCCTTCTCTTCCCATTCCGCTCTCCTTAAACCCGCCAAATGGAGAGCAAGGATCGAACTTATTATAAGTATTTGCCCACACTACTCCTGAATTTAATGCCTTTGTAATTTTGAAAATCTTTGAGCCTTTTTCTGTCCACACTCCTGCCGATAACCCAAAAGGAGTATTGTTTGCTTTTTCAATTACCTCATCAATAGTTCGAAATGTTTGAATAACCAAAACAGGACCAAAAATTTCCTCTTGTACAATTCTATTCGATTGAGAAACATTTAAGAATAATGTTGGAGGGCACCAATTTCCTTGCTTTGGCAAAGAGCATTTTGCCTGAAATATTTCTCCTCCTTCCTTTTTCCCAATTTCAATATATTTTTCAATTGTTTTTAATTGTTCTGCAGAGTTAATTGCTCCAATATCTGTGTTTTTATCTAAGGGATCTCCAATAATTAATGTTGAAATTCTATCTTTTAATTTCTCAATTACGGAATCTGCGACACTCTCTTGAATGAACAAACGAGAACCAGCACAACAGACATGTCCTTGGTTGAAAAAGATAGCATTTACAATTCCCTCAACAGCTTGATCAATTGCAGCATCTTCAAAGATGATATTAGCTCCTTTCCCTCCTAATTCCAAAGTTGTTTTCTTTTCAATTCCAGACAAACTGCTTTCAATTAACTTCCCAACTTCTGTTGAGCCTGTAAAAGCAATTTTATTTATCTCGGGATGATTTACAATTGCAGCTCCTGTTTTTCCAGCTCCTGTCACAATATTTACCACTCCTTTTGGCAACCCGCTATCCTGGATAAGTTCTGCTAATTTAAGAGCTGTTAGCGAAGTGCTTTCTGCTGGCTTTAATACTACTGTATTTCCGCAAGCAATGGCTGGTGCAATTTTCCAAGCGGCCATCAATAGAGGAAAATTCCAAGGAATTATTTGACCTGCAACACCCAATGGAGTTGGCTTTTTATTCGGAAAAGCATATTCTAATTTGTCCGCCCAGCCTGCATGATAAAAGAAGTGATTGGCTGCTAATGGAATGTCAATATCTCGGGATTCTCTGATTGGTTTTCCACCATCCATACTTTCAATTACAGCAAATTCTTTTGCTCTTTCTTGAATCATCCTTGCTATTCTAAAAATATATTTTCCTCTTTCTTTTGGATCTAATTTGGACCAACTTTTAAACGCTTTTATAGCAGATTTCACGGCTTTATCAATGTCCTTATCATTAGCATCAGCAATTTTTGCAATACTTTGATTGGTTGCAGGATTTAAAGTATTGAAATATTTTTTCGATAATGGTTTTACAAAATCCCCTCCAATAAATAAATCGTATGTATCCTTTAACGTTATATAAGATGTCGACTCAAGAGATTCATCATATTTCCAAGTTTTATAAATATCAATTTTACTCATCTTTTAATCTTTTGAAAAATAATCCAAGGATTGGTAAATTCCGCTTTCTTGTTTTTCTAGTTGCATTAAAATATCATTTACCAATCGACTCGCTCCAAAACGAAATAAATCCTTATTCATCCATCTATCACCAAGAGTTTCCTTTAACATCACTAAATATTGCAAAGATTGTTTGGCGGTTGAAATTCCTCCTGCAGGCTTCATTCCTATTTTAATTCCTGTTTTTTTATAATAATCTTTTATAGCCCTTAACATTACATAGGTAACTGGCATAGTAGCTGCCGGACTAATTTTTCCTGTTGAAGTTTTAATAAAATCTGCTCCAGCATACATTGCTATATCACTTGCTTTTCTCACATTATCTAAAGTATCCAATTCTCCGGTTTCTAAAATTACTTTTAGATGAGCTTTTCCACACGCTTCTTTTATTGCAGCAATTTCATCAAAAACAAAATTATATTCTCCAGCTAAAAAGTTTCCTCTAGAAATTACCATATCAACTTCATCTGCTCCTTGATCGACAGCAAATTTAGTGTCGTTTAATTTAACTTCTAAAGTAGATTGTCCGCTAGGAAATGCAGTAGCCACTGAAGCTACATTTATCCCGCTTCCTATTAGTTCTTTTTTTGCAACTCCTACCAAAGTTGGATACACACAAACCGCAGCTACATCTGGCAAATTAAGCATTGAATTGTGTAAATATTGAGCTTTATAACATAGTTGAATTACTTTTCTAGGCGTGTCTTTACCTTCTAGTGTGGTTAAATCAATCATACTGAGAGCAAGATGTAAACCATGTACTTTTGCTGAAGTTTTTATACTTCTTTTGCAAAATCGATTTACTATTTCGCGCACACCAACTGTGTCAATCTTTGGTGTTTTACTTAAATCTGGAAAATTCAACATATTCTTATTAAAAATAATTGCCCAAATTTAAGAATTTTATACTTAATACATCTTAATAATAATTTGTAAATTTTATTAAATTTACCGACTTAAATATGAAAGAAATCAAAAATAATTTATTTCCAATTTTTAACGATATCCTACAAAGAGAGGATAAAGAAATATTATTGCAACAAAATGCAAAAGTAATCTGGATGACTGGACTTTCAGGCTCTGGAAAAACTACAATTGCTAAAGGAGTAGAAAGATATTTGTATTCAAAAGGCATTCTTAATCAACTTTTGGATGGGGATAATATCCGTGTAGGAATTAGTAATAACCTTACCTTTTCTCCTGATGATAGAACCGAAAATATTAGAAGAATTTCAGAAGTCAGTAAGCTTTTCATGAATTGCGGAGTAGTAACACTCAACTGTTTTGTAAGCCCAACAATTAAGATTAGAAATATTGCAAAAAAAATAATTGGTGCAGAAAACTTCATTGAGATTTACATAAACGCATCAGTAGCAACTTGTGAGGGTAGAGATGTAAAAGGACTTTATCAAAAAGCAAGAAAAGGAGAAATAACAGACTTTACAGGCATTAGCGCTCCATTTGAAGCCCCTGAAAATCCTGAAATAGAAATAAACACATCCAAACTTTCAATAGATGAATCGGTACAGAAAGTTTTGAATTATATATTACCGATTATAAAAAACAAGTAAAAAATGGGCTCGTATAATTTAACACACTTAAAAGAATTAGAATCAGAAGCAATTTTCATCCTTAGGGAAGTGGCAGCACAGTTTGAAAAACCTATAATGTTATTTTCTGGAGGGAAAGACTCTATCATCATGTTCCATCTTGCCAGAAAAGCATTTCATCCAGGGAAAGTTCCTTTTCCATTAATGCATGTAGACACAGGGCATAACTTCCCAGAAACTATCGAGTTTAGAGATAGACTAATGAAGGAAACAGGAGAAACCTTAATCGTAAAATATGTTCAAAATTCTATTAACAATGGAACTGCAGTAGAAGAAACCGGAATAAATGCATCAAGAAACGGATTACAAACCGTAACTCTTTTAGAAGGATTAGAAGAAGGTAAATATGATTGCGCTATGGGAGGGGCAAGAAGAGATGAGGAAAAAGCAAGGGCTAAAGAAAGATTCTTTTCGCATAGAGATGAGTTTGGGCAATGGGATCCAAAAAATCAAAGACCTGAGCTTTGGAACTTATTTAATGGAAACAAGAAAATGGGAGAACATTTTAGGATTTTTCCAATCTCTAATTGGACTGAAATGGATGTTTGGCAATATATCTTACATGAAAAAATTGAGTTACCTGCTTTATATTTTTCTCACAAAAGAGAAGTAGTAAATAGAAATGGAGTACTACTTGGAAAATGTGATTACATCCAACTAAAAGATAGTGAACAATGGGAAGAAAGAACTATTAGATGTAGAACTATTGGAGATATGACTTGTACTGGTGTTGCAGAATCGGATGCCGGTACTTTAGAAGAAATCATTGAAGAAGTTGCATCAACAAGAGTTACTGAAAGAGGTGGTAGAGCAGATGACAAAAGATCGGAAGCAGCCATGGAAGACAGAAAAAAAGAAGGGTACTTTTAAAAAATAAGAAATATGAGTAAAACGCAAGGATATCTAGATATGGAGCTGTTACGCTTCACAACTGCAGGAAGTGTA
>JABGVU010000102.1 GCA_018645865.1 Flavobacteriales bacterium | reverse complement strand
TGTAGTAACTCCTGTTGCAATCACCCAATCTTGCGGCTTTTCTGCTTGCAATATCATCCACATCACTTTTACATAATCTTTGGCGTGACCCCAGTCACGTTTAGCATCTAAATTTCCTAGATAGAATTTATCTTTTAAACCCAGTGCTATTTTTGATACTGCTCGTGTAATTTTTCTGCTAACAAAAGTTTCCCCTCTTCGAGGGCTTTCATGATTGAATAAAATACCATTACAAGCAAATATATTATAGGCTTCACGATAGTTTTTAGTTATCCAGAACCCGTAAATTTTAGCTACTCCGTATGGGGAACGCGGGTGAAAAGGAGAAGATTCATCATAAAAACCTTGTTCATTTTTATTCTCAGGCATTCCTCCATACAGTTCAGAAGTTGAAGCCTGATAAATTCTTGTTTTCTTTTCTAAACCTAAAATTCTTACAACTTCTAAAATTCGTAAAGTACCTAATCCATTAATATCTGCTGTATATTCAGGGCTGTCAAAAGAAATACCAACATGAGACATAGCTGCTAGATTGTAAATTTCATCTGGTTGTGTTTCTTGAATAATACGGGTCAAATTCATAGAATCCGATAAATCCCCATGATGTAATTTAAACTTTCGATTCGGATAATGAGGACCTTGATATAAATGATCAATTCTAGCAGTATTAAAAAGGGAAGATCTTCTTTTAATGCCGTGCACCATGTATCCTTTCTCTAACAATAGTTCCGCTAAATAAGATCCATCTTGTCCTGTAACTCCTGTAATTAACGCTACTTTCATATTATTTTATTTCTATTAAATATCCCTAAGGGAATAAGCTACATTTTAATTTCTTTTATGTTCTCTATATTCTCCAAATACCATGAATATGTTTTTTCAATTCCTTCTTTTAACTCGGTTTTGTATTCCCAGCCTAATGCTGCCATTTTAGATACATCCATTAGTTTCCTTGGTGTTCCATCTGGCTTTTCAGTATCCCAGATAATTTCACCTTGATGTCCCGTTACTTGTTGTATGGTTTCTGCCAATTCTTTAATAGTAATATCTTTACCTGAACCAACATTGTATAAATATTCTGGCAATTCATTTTCTAATGCATAAACTACTGCTTCTGCCATATCATCTACAAATAAGAACTCTCGCATTGGTGTTCCGCTTCCCCATAATGTTACTTGAGTATTCTTTAATTTTGCTTCATGGAACTTGCGCAGCATTGCGGGCAAAACATGAGAGGTTTCTAAATCAAAATTATCAAAATACCCATACAAGTTGGTAGGCATTAAACTTACATAATCTTTATTAAATTGTTTTCTAATAGCCTGGCAGGTTTTTACTCCTGTTATTTTTGCAAGGGCATACCATTCATTTGTAGGCTCTAAAGAATCAGTAAGTAGATACTCTTCTTTTAGAGGCTGGGGTGCAAACTTGGGATAAATACAAGAACTGCCCAAAAAAATAAATTTCTCTATTCCTGCATTTAATGCTCCATCAATCAAATTATTTTGAATTTGCATATTTTCCATTAAAAATTGGTAAGGATAATCGTTGTTAGCGAGTATTCCACCAACTTTTGCAGCCGCATCAATGACTACTTCAGGCTTTTCTTGATTATAAAAATCATTAACTACTTGTTGATTTCTTAAATCTAGTTCACTACTTTTTTTGCCTAGTAAATTTACATATCCTTTCTGCTTTAAAGCTCTCCATACTGCAGAACCTACCATACCTCTGTGTCCTGCGATATATATTTTAGTTTTCTTATTCATCATCTTTTATCTATTAAAATCATCTTGTACCCTAATAATATCATCCTCATTAGATGGAATTTCATCTGTGTGCTGCCAAATTTCGGCTACCACCCCATAATCAGTCAGTCCAACTAAACGATGCCTTGCACCTTGTCTTAATTTGATTTGATCACCGGGTATATAATTTTTTAACTCATTTTCAATATCGGTATCACTTTGCACAACACCCACTTGACCTTTATATACTTGCCAAATTTCAGCACGTCTGTTATGATATTGCCATGATAACCTAACATTGGGTTTTACAATCAAGATTTTAGGACTCAATTTATTTTCAATTTTTAAGCTATCTACATCGATTCCATCAAAAAATTTATTGGAAAAGTCTTGAGCTTGCTTTTCATCAATACAAAAATAAGCCCCCCAAGGTTTCTCAAGATTTGAATCTACAATTTGAAACCCCAAAATAGTTAACTCATCTTCAATATTTTTATAAAATGTACCGCTCATGTGTTATTTTAGATTATTCTTAAACTCTAATTCAAAGACTAGGGCCGGTAGTCTGTTTTTCTTCTATTTTATTCAAAAACCTTCGGTTTTTTTATAGCTCCGCCCTTACTACCCACAGTAATATTTTTTACTAATTAAAAAAAATTTCAATTGATTAGTTCAATTGAAATGATACAACAGCTCCAAGTAATTCTAATTGGGCTATACAACGCTTTCCTTTAACAGAAATTATCTCCGCTTCTTGATTTAGTGAAGGTATTTTTATCTTACTCCCCACTAAATGGTCTTTTTTATTTAACAACTGATAAGTGTTTTCTATATAATGTTTCATTGCTAATACCTCGTCATTCGTGACTCTAGCTCGCTCACCATGAACAAACAAATATCTCCTCACCCCAGGTACTTCAAATACTTTACTTACTTCTTTTTCCTCTAAACAAACCAATACCATTGAAGGCAATAAACAGACGGTCACCTTTTTCTTGCGATCAGACCATTTTCTAACTTCAATTTTAGTCGGAGTATAAGCTTCTATTCCTAAATGGGTTAAGCGTTCCAATACCTTTAATTCCTGCCTAGGTTTAGTATATATTACAAACCAATTTTTTGAAATTGTATCTACCATTTAAATAATCCCATACTTATACAAAGATAATTAAAAAAAGAGTTTAATTATATTTTAATGTCCAATTAACTCACAGTGATTTGTTAGTTAATTATTTTTAGAATGCAAATTAAGTAGAATTAGAATTTAATACTGATACATTATCGATACATAAAAGATTAGGTAATTAATAGATTTTGATTACAATCTAGAATCTACTACCGACTTATCAAATACTGATTTTGTGTCAAATACTACAATATTATCTCTATTTAACTCATGAATTTTAAGATGTAAGTATTCTTTATGAGCAACGGTTAGAATAATAGCTTGATATTGCTCAAGATTTAGCCTTTCCGTTAATTTGATTCCATACTCATCCATCACTTCATTTTTATTTGCCCAAGGGTCATTAACATCTACCTTAATACCATAGGAAACAAGTTCATTGTAAATATCAACTACTTTAGTGTTTCTTATATCAGGACAATTTTCTTTAAAGGTAATTCCTAGAATTAAAATATTTGAATTTGTAATGGGTATTCCTTTTCTAGTCATTATTTTAATAACTTTTGTAGCCACAAATATTCCCATTTCATCATTCACCTTTCTTCCAGAAAGAATAACTGCAGGGTGATAGCCTAAAGATTCTGATTTATGAGCTAAGTAATAAGGATCTACAGAAATACAATGACCACCAACTAAACCAGGCTTGAATGGTAGAAAATTCCATTTAGTATTTGCCGCAGCCAAGACCTCATGGGTATCAATATTCATGCGATCAAATATTAAGGCCAGTTCATTCACAAAAGATATATTTACATCTCTTTGTGCATTTTCAATAGCTTTAGAAGCTTCAGCAACCTTTATTGAAGGGGCTAAGTGAGTGCCTGCTGTAATTATGGATTTGTATAAATTATTAATTTGTTCACCTATTTCTGGCGTAGAGCCTGAAGTTACCTTTTTAATCGTAGAAATAGTATTTATTTTATCTCCGGGATTAATACGTTCAGGAGAATAACCGCAGAAAAAATCTTTATTGAATTTAAGTCCAGAGTATTTTTCTAAGACAGGCACACAATC
>JABGVU010000054.1 GCA_018645865.1 Flavobacteriales bacterium | reverse complement strand
TGTCTTAGAAGACCAAGAAGATGTTCCTTGTTCTCTATATCTAATACGGTACTGCTGAACCATACAATTAGCATCATTCATATTATCCCAATTTACTCTTGCTCTATCATGAATTAATTCAGTAATATAAGCATTCGTAGGAGAAGGATTAGTACAGGTTGAAGAATAAGTACATGAACCATCATTAATTGTTGCTGTTGAATCATAATTGGTAGCTGTACTATCTGTACAGCCAAAAACTGGTGGATGATGAGCTATAATTACTCCTTTCATTCCACCAAATGCATGTGGCTGACATACGTAATAATAGGTGTGACAATCGTCTGGAATAAAAATTCCTGTTGACCCAAATCCAAAACTAAAACCCCCATTTGATGTTGTTCCTCCAATTAACCAAATACTATCACTTACCTCCACAGCATTATGATATCCTCCTAAAATAAAATTAATGGTATCCCCCACATCACAAATAATAGTATCAGGAGAAAAACTCATGCCTACTGTTGTTACTGTATAAGATGTAAAATCGCAACTATCATTATCAATAGTTGCTGTTGAATCATAATTTATAGCTAAAGGATTCATACATCCATATACTGGAGGAACCCATGATGAAATAGCCGTATTCAATAAACCTTCTATTGTTGAATAATTTTGAGCTGTAACACAGTATAAACCACAAATAGTTGTATATGATCTATCAGGATAAATCACATAATATCCTGGGGTATAATATAATTGATAATTTATAGCTGTAGGTGATACATTGTTTGCTATAGGAAATGTAACTCCGTAAGTACTTGCAAAGTTAGCTACTGCAGCACTATCGGTTGACGAATTAACTTCTAAGCCTAAAAATCTAGCAATATTTGTTCCACTAGGTCCGTTTGTTTGATAAGAATTATCAGTTCCTGCTGCATGTGACTGACAATGTCCGCATGTCACACTCATCAACTCCAATACAACTATTTTTCCACTATCTAAATAATTATATAAATTATGTGTATTGCCATTTATATCAGTAACTGTAAAATCTGGAGCATATCCAGTTCCAGCTAATAGTCCTGTTTGTGCATTTGCTAAAAAGGTAAAGCAAATTAAAATAAGTAATAATATTTTCTTCATAATATATAAGTTATTATTTTTAAACTACAAATATAATTAAAATAGATTAAATGTTTAGCTAAAAAAATCTACAAACAGTACAATAAGCTAAATAACTTTCATTTACATTTGCAACCATTTTAATTATATGAAAAATACAATCTCAACAATCTTATTTTCACTATTTGCAATCATTAGTTTTGCACAAGAAAACTATACAATTAGTGGATATGTTCAGGACGAATCATCAGGAGAAAATCTAATTGGCGTTTCTATTTATGATCAGAAGAGTTATAAAGGCACTTCTAGTAATCAATACGGATTTTACTCTTTAACTATTGAGGAGGGAGATTATATAATTATTTATTCGTTTATAGGTTATAAATCAATTACTAAAAATATAAAATTAAATAAAGATTTTAGATTAAATATAGCTTTAGCAAATAACGCTATATTAACAGAAGAGGTAATTATAACTGGTGAAAGATTAGATGAAAATGTGAGCAGTTCTAATATGAGCCAAGCAAAAATTGAGGTTAATAATATCAAGCAACTGCCAGGAATACTAGGAGAGGTTGATATTATGAAAGCGGCACAACTCTTGCCTGGCATACAGTCAGGAGGAGAAGGAAATTCAGGGCTTTATGTTAGGGGTGGTGGCCCTGATCAAAACTTAATATTACTTGATGAAGCAGTGGTGTATAATGCTGCTCATCTTTTTGGATTTTTTTCGGTATTTAATGCAGATGCGATAAAAGACATTAATATAATAAAAGGAGGTATGCCAGCTGAATATGGAGGAAGACTTTCTTCTGTTTTAGACATTACTATGAAGGATGGTAATAATAAAAAATATGAAGCGGATGGCGGAATTGGTTTATTATCATCACGCTTAACCCTGCAAGGACCACTACAAAAAAATAAAAGTTCATTTATCGTTTCTGGAAGAAGAACTTATATAGATGTTTTATCTAAACCATTTATGCCTAAAGATAATGCATTTAATGGGTCAGGATATTATTTTTATGATTTAACTACAAAGATTAATTACAGAATTTCAGATAAAGACCGCTTGTATCTAAGCGGTTATTTTGGAAGAGATGTTTTTAACTTTGTTAATTCCGATAACGGTATTGGAATAGAAATTCCTTGGGGAAATGCAACTACATCATTAAGATGGAATCATTTATTTAATGATAAACTGTTTATGAATACCTCACTTATTTTCTCTGACTATAGATTTGAGTTTAATATAGCTCAGCAAGATTTTGAACTAAAGATATTTTCTGGAATTAATGATTGGAACACCAAGGTTGATTTTCTTTATCAGCCAAATCAACGACATACTGTTAAGTTTGGTTCAAATTATACTTATCACGAATTTACACCAGGAAATGCTTCAGGAAGGTCAGGTGATGTAGTTTTTGAACCCGATCAAATATTTAAACAATATTCTAATGAAGGCGCTTTATATTTATCGGATGATTTTGAACTTACAGATGCTTTAAAAGTACATCTTGGGCTGCGTTATTCCTCATTTCAGCATAGTGGCTATATAAGTTTCCGTGATTATATGAAAAATGAATTCTCAATTAGTGATGATAATTACAGGCATATTGAACCAAGATTATCATTTAGATATACACTAAATACAACAAGCTCAATAAAAGGAGCTTATACTCAGAACTATCAGTATATTCACTTAGCATCAACCTCAAGTGTTAGTCTACCAACAGATCTTTGGATTCCAAGTTCATCAGGTATTGAGCCAAAATTTTCTGATCAATATGCTGTAGGGTATTTTAAAAATCTAAACGATAATATGTATGAAACCTCAATAGAAGCATATTATAAAGAAATGACAAATTTACTTGAATATAAAGAGGGTGTATTGCCAGAAGATAATACTAATTCAAACAGTGATGATGCTTTTGCTTTTGGTGATGGGAATTCATATGGAGTAGAAGTTCTTTTAAAAAAGAATAAAGGTAAAACAACTGGATGGGTAGGCTATACCCTATCCAAAACAACAAAATATTTTGATCAGGTAAATGAGGGTATTGCATTTCCTGCAAAATATGACAGAAGACATGATCTTTCTATTACTGCTACACATAAACTGTCTAAAAAATGGACATTAAGTAGTATATTTATTTACGCAACAGGCAATGCAATTACACTTCCAAACGAAAGATATATGATAAGTGGAAATATCTATACAGAATATACCTCTAGAAATGGTTTTAGAATGGATCCTTATCACAGGCTTGATATAGGAGCAACTTACACGCCTAAGAAAAAAAAGAATTATCAATCATCATGGAATTTTTCTATTTATAATGTTTATAGCAGAAAGAATCCTTATTTTATTTACTTTGCATTAGAATCAAATGATGGAGAAGAAGGAAGTTTTGAAGATGGGAATCTAACACCAAAAGCATATCAAGTTTCAATATTTCCGATACTACCATCTATTACATGGAACTTTAATTTTTAACTATGAAAAAATACTTATTTATTTTTAGCATACTACTTGTCTCATGCCAAGAAGAGATAACTTTTGATTTGTCACAAGCAGAAGATAAAATTGTAGTAGAAGGGAGTATTGAACCTGGGTTCCCCCCTTATGTAATATTAACTAGAAACCAAGGTTATTTTGACCCAATTACCCAAGATACTTACGCTAATTTATTTGTTAATGATGCCGACTCAGTTAAGGTCTGGTATTATAATGAAGCTGGAGAAAAGGAAATAAAAATTTTAGAAAAATTTGAAGAATTAGATTCTTTACCCCCTATTTATACAGACCTAGATTACTTGAATAATCTTGTTCCTTATAGCTTTAGTCAAGCGGGAAGGACTTATTATCTTGAAATACAATGGAATAATCAGTTAATTACAGCAGAGACTACAATACCAGAACCAACACCCTTAGATTCACTTTGGGTAGAGCAGAACGAGACAGCTGATAAAGATTTCAAATGTGATATAAGAGCCATTTATTCTGATCCAGCTGATATTCAAAATAATATACTAATTAGAAGTAAAAGGCTGCAGCATTATGAAAATAAGGATAGTTTAGAATGTAAAACGGAAAACAATCCTGACTTTACACTAAAATTAGTAGATGCTGGAGCTGATGTATTAATTAATGGAAAGTCATTCGAAACCTATTTTCCAAGACCTAAAGATAATGGGTTCCCTACAGGAGCATATAATAGTTACCATACTAAAGAATGTGATAATGACTCTATATTAGAATTCTCTGAAGATATTGTGTTGATTAAATTTTGTCAAATAGATGAACCTTCAATGAAATTCTGGAGAAGTCTAGTTCGCCAATTCGGAACTAATGGAAATCCATTTGCTGAACCTATGAACCTTGTAAGTAATATAAATAATGGTTTAGGGTGCTGGACTGGATATGGAGCAGTTTATTATAAAGTTCCTATTATAAAAGACACAGTTATTATACAGCAATATTCACCAGAAATCATAGATATATTTTAATTTTACCAAAAAAAGAATAATGAATACAGAAATTGAAAAAATTGAATGCCTAATTATTGGCTCAGGTCCTGCAGGCTATACGGCAGCAATTTATGCAGCAAGAGCTGATATGCATCCGGTTGTAATTCAAGGGTTACAACCAGGCGGGCAACTTACTACAACTACTGATGTAGATAATTATCCTGGATATAAGGACGGTATTACAGGTTCTGAAATGATGGAGGACTTTAAAGCCCAAGCTGAAAGGTTTGGAACGGACACTAGATGGGGAATGGTTACAAAAATAGATTTTTCTGAGCGCCCATTTAAAGTGGAAATTGATGAGACAACAAATGTATTGGCCGAAACGGTAATTATAGCAACAGGCGCTTCTGCTAAATGGTTAGGGATGGAAGATGAAAAACGATTAAGTGGTTATGGAGTATCAGCTTGCGCAACTTGTGATGGTTTTTTCTACAAAGGGCAAGATGTTGTCGTTGTAGGCGCAGGAGACACAGCGGCTGAAGAGGCAACTTATCTTGCCAAAATGTGCACAAAAGTAACTATGATAGTGCGAAAAGATAAAATGCGTGCCTCAAAGGCCATGCAACATAGGGTGTTTAATACGCCTAATTTGGAAGTTCTTTTCAATCATGAGACAAAAAGTATTAATGGAGAAAAAGGAGTGGAAAGTGTAACAGCTTTTAATAATCAAACTAATGAAGAAACCACAATTCCTGTAACGGGGTTTTTTGTTGCTATTGGACACAAGCCAAATACCGATCTGTTTAAAGGGCAATTGGATATGGATGAAAATGGCTATCTCAAAATTGAAGCTGGAACTTCAAAAACAAAAATTCCTGGTGTTTTTGCCTCT
>JABGVU010000068.1 GCA_018645865.1 Flavobacteriales bacterium | reverse complement strand
TATGTTTTTAAGATTTTTACCTCCAAATTTTTTGGCTTTTTTTAACTGGCTCAGCACTGCCACAAACAACACTTTTTTATATATTTGTCTACTAACTACACATAAATAAAAACCCCACCAAATAGGTGAGGTTTTTGTGGGCCCAGTTGGGCTTGAACCAACGACCCCTTGATTATGAGTCAAGTGCTCTAACCAGCTGAGCTATGGGCCCTGTTAAAAAGTAAGTGCAAAACTATCAAAATTGTTCAATAATTTGCATGTTTACCAAATGAAAAAATGCAAAGCTATTATTTTTGATTTAGGAGCTGTTATCCTTAATATTAACTATCAAAATACGATAGATGAATTTACTAAATTAGGCGTAAAAAATGCAGCAACTTTTTACTCTAAAAAAATACAAACGGATTTATTCAATCAAATTGAAACAGGAATGATTAGCAGTAATGAATTTCTGAAAGCATTACAAAAAGAAACTAACAATGCAAATATTAAACAAGTAGAGCAGGCTTGGAATGCTATGTTATTAGATTTACCACAGGAACGATTACAATTGATAAAAAAGTTAAAAAATAATCATACTATTTACCTGCTAAGCAACACAAATGCTATTCATATTGATGCATTTAAGAAAAAGTTAGGAAATACAAAATGGTTAGCATTTTGTAAATTGTTTGAAAAAATGTATTTATCTCATGAATTAGGTTTAAGAAAGCCAGATGTTAAAATATTTGAATATATACTGAAGGAACAGGAACTAAAAGCTGAAGAAGTATTTTTTATTGATGACTCTCCACAACACATAGCCGGCGCAAAGAAATTAGGACTACATTGTCATTATTTATTAGATGATGAAAACATTATCTCCCTATTTCCTGACATAGTTCTATAAGTACACCATTAGTATCCTTAGGGTGTAAGAAACAAATTAACTTATTGTCCGCCCCTTGTTTTGGTTGGTCATTCAACATTCTGATTCCTTCAGATTGTAAGCGTTTCATTTCTTCTTTTATATCTGCAACATCAAAAGCAATATGGTGCATTCCCTCTCTATTCTTAGCTAGGTACTTTGCAATAGAGCTGTCCTGATTAGTTGCTGCAACTAATTCAATTTTGCTTTCGCCCACTTGAAAAAAAGAAGTAATTACTGATTCTGATTCTACAGATTCTGACTTGTAACTCTCTTTTCCAAATATTTTGGTAAATACTTTATTTGAGGCTTCAATATCCTGAACAGCAATACCGATATGTTCTATTTTTCTCATCTTAATAGCCCCAGAAACCGATATGCCTTTGAGAAGCTAAAGTCTTAATTCTTAAAGACAACCCTATTTCGTGCGTACCGTAAGCATATTGCATAATCTCCCCAGTAAAAGTATGTTCATAAGTATATGATATGTGTAATTTATTAGCTACAAAACCAAAACCAAAAACTAAAGTTCCATCTGTTCGGTAAGTTAATCCAGTCCATGTATCTTCTAGGTAAATAATTCGAGTAGTAATATCCGTCACATTACTATGCAATTCCATTTTACGTAACAAAAAAGAAGGTTCAAGTTGCCAATCCCTATTCATAATATTAAAACGATAAGCCCCCATAGTATAGTAGTTGCGAAATAGTTTATTAGAAACAGGGCTTAACCTAATTGGAGTTTTAAAAGTAGATTGCAACAAATTAGAAGCCGAAAAACCTAAATAAAAATTTCTACCATATAAATAAGTTCCTGCAGAAACATCCCCTAATGTATTTTCGTAAGCACTTGCAGAATAAGCAGGATCAATTCCTGGTGGTAAATCTTCCTTATTAAAATCCAGATTATAGTACATTAATTTAGCACCAACACCAAAAGAAAGATTTACTTTTTCATAATTAAGAGGAATATGATAAGCGTAATTTAACTGCAAATTTGCTTGTAAAGAAGGATTCGCTTTATCAAATATAAGGTAACCACCCATAGCAGATCGATTGTTTAACGCTCCATGGTAATTTATATTTGTACTTAATGGAGCTCCTTCAAATCCTAACCATTGCTGCCTAGTTTGCATACTTAGGGAGTTATATGTTTTACTTCCTGAAACGGCAGGATTAATTGCCATATCATTATTATAGTATTGTGTGAATAATGGCTCTTGTTGTGCAAATAGACTAACACTTAAAAGCACACTTAAAATTAATATTATTTCTCTCATTATCTTACAATTGTTAACACCCCCTTAAATACTGTATCCTCATTTTCTAAATCAATTATATAATAATATGTCCCCGATGGAAGTATTCTTCCTTGCTGATCTTTACCTGAAAAAGCATCTTCTTCAGCATTAATATAATTTCTTCTATTGTAAACTTGCTTCCCTGTTCTGTCATAAACCTGAACCAAAGCTTCAGGATATAGATTGATATTTTCTATTTCCCAGAACTCATGTATATTATCATCATTAGGAGAAAATACTTTATAAATCGTAATACAAATGGAAGGGTCTGATTTTACTTCAATAGTATCGCGTGTTACACAGCCCATTGCGTCAGTAATTTTCACATGATATTCTCCAGGAAACAATCCTTCAACAACTGAAAAAGAATCATGTTGAATAACAAAAGGACTATCTATTGACCATTGAAACTGAAATGGAGCAGTTCCCTTAGTTACAAACACCCTTGCCGAACCGCTATAATCATCCTTACAGATTACACCAACTGAAGACATAAAAGGATTCATAGCACTAGCAGTATTAATAGAAAGATTTTTGGTTCTTGTACAATTATTTGCATCAGTAATAAATAACTGATAAGGTAAAATACTTGGGGCTAAACTATCTGTATTTCTTGCTGTATCTCCTGTACTCCACAAAGTGGTATAAGGTGGCGTGCCTCCCCATATACTTGTAATTACATCAGCTGAATCATTTTCATCACACATAGTAGATAGCTCAAAAATAGCATCAATTTGTAAGACTTCTTCAATTGCAATAGAATCGATTACATAACAAATAGCCGTTGTACTAGTGTCTCCAGATATCAGGTTATCCATAATGTGCAGCACATAATCTCCAGCAATCAAATTACTAATATTAGCTGAAGTAGAAGTAAAACCCCCAACTCCAGTCCACCAAAAAGTTGTACTTGAATTTAATAAAGTGATATCAATTGCACCAGTATTGTCCCCATAACAATTAATATGTGAATAATTATCAAGATTATAATCACATTGTGCGTTTACCGATAAAGTGGCAAATAGAACTGTAATTATGAAAAGGTTTTTTATTTTTTGCATGCTTAAAATTAAGATGGACAAATATAAAAAAAAATGCTTGTTATTTCTAACAAGCATTTTTGGAGGTATCGAGCAGATTCGAACTGCTGTAGATGGTTTTGCAGACCACTGCCTAGCCACTCGGCCACGATACCGTTTCGAGTGGTGCAAATTTAATTATTTTTAAACTATCAGCACCTTAATTAAAAAAAATTATTTTCCATTAAAATCAGACATTGTACGACCTATACCCATACTAGTAAATGCCTGAATCATTTTTACTGTTAAATCCATACGAGTATCCATAGTAATATAATCTTCATTAGTAAAATTATCCAAGACATATTCAGCTTGTTTTCCTCTGGGAAAATCGTCACCAACACCAAAACGCAACCTTGGATAATTACTAGTTCCCAACTGATTTTGAATATCTCTCAATCCGTTATGGCCACCATCAGAACCCTTTTTTCGCATACGAACAATGCCAAAAGGCAAAGAAATATCGTCTGTAACTACTAAAATATTTTTAATATCTACCTTAGCTTGTTGCATCCAGTATTTTACCGCCTTACCTGAAAGATTCATAAAGGTATTTGGTTTAACCAAAACTAAAGTACTACCCTTAAACTTTACCTGAGCAACATCAGCTAACCTCTCTGTAGAAAAAGAAATGTTGGATAAGCCCGCAAGTTTATCCAACATTTTAAATCCTATATTATGCCTTGTATTTTCATATTCAGCACCAGGGTTCCCTAATCCAATGATTAAGTACTTCATGATTTACTCAGCAGCTGGCGCTTCAGCACCTTCAGCAGGAGTATCTCCTTCAGCACCTTCAGCACCCTCCTCAACTTCCTCCTCAACTTCCTCTTCAATAGCAGCTCTTGCAGTTTTAACGCCAACTACAACTGAATTTCCTGGTGCGACTAACTCACATCCTTCAATATTAATGTCTTTAATATAAGTAAACATACCAATCTTTAAGTGCTCAATGTTCAACTCAATTGAATTAGGTAAATTAGCTACTAAACCTTTAGTAATAATTTTACTTCTTCTGAACATTAAGTTACCTCCATTCTTAACCCCTATCGCAGTACCATTTAAGATAACTGGAATAGCAACTGTAATTGCTTTATTGTCAAATACTTCTAAGAAATCAATGTGTAGTATTTTATCCGTTACTGGGTGAAATTGAATGTCTTGCATAATCGCTTTAGTAACATTACCATTAATGCTTAATTCAACTACAAAAGTATCTGGAGTATACACAAGCTTTCTAAAGTCATTTTCATGAGCATAGAAAGTCACTTGCTTTTCTCCCCCGTAAAGTACACATGGTACATTACCCTGATTTCTTAACGCACGAGTGTTAGTTTTACCAACATTCTCTCTTTCTTTTACGTTAATTGCTAGTGTTTTCATCTTTATTTAAATTTGATTATTAAGTCTTTATTTATTGGTTACTTTTCCATTTATCAGAAATGGATTCATTTTTCACCACTGAAGTAATGGTTTGAGCAAAGAAATCAGCAACTGAAATTTCTCTTACTTTACTACTATTATGTGTTTTAGGAATTGTATTTGTAATTATTAACTCCGCAATACTTGAATTATCCAATCTTTCATAAGCTGCACCCGATAAAATACCATGTGTACAATATGCTCTTACACTTGTGGCTCCACTTTCCATCATTAAATCGGCAGCTTTAGTAAGCGTACCCCCCGTGTCTACCATATCATCAATAATTACAACATCTTTACCATTTACATCTCCTAATATTTTCATCTCACCAATAACATTGGCTTGCTTGCGCTCTTTGTAACAGACAACAACTCCTGAATTTAATATTTTAGCGTATGCATTCGCTCTTTTACTCCCCCCCATATCAGGTGAAGCAATAATTAAATTAGGTAAATTAAGATTTGTAATATCTTCAATAAAAAGTTCAGAAGCATATAAATGATCAACAGGTACTTCAAAGAAGCCTTGAATTTGATCGGCATGTAGATCCATAGTCATGATACGGTCA
The DNA here is from genome assembly GCA_018645865.1 of Flavobacteriales bacterium. Classification (GTDB taxonomy): domain Bacteria; phylum Bacteroidota; class Bacteroidia; order Flavobacteriales; family BACL11; genus UWMA-0277. The sequence goes on along the minus strand of JABGVU010000068.1, from coordinate 5,467 downwards.
ACTCCTGCTGCAGAAAGTAAATTAGCTACTAATTTAGCTCCTATTGGTACTCTTGGTTTTCCTTTTTTATCCTGACGAGCATAGCCAAAATAAGGCATTACGGCAATAATATTTGCAGCAGAAGCTCTTTTTGCAGCATCAATCATTAACAATAATTCCATCAAATTATCGGATGGAGGTGTGGTAGATTGAATTAAAAATACATCTGCACCCCTTACTGTTTCGTCAAATGAAGGTTCGAACTCACCATCAGAAAATTCAATTATTGAGGATTTATTTAACTTAGCACCAAAGGCATTAGCAATTTTACCAGCTAAGGACTTAGTATTATTTCCTGCAAAAAATTTAATTGGTCTTTCCATTGATATACCTTATTAAAAAAGGGGTGCAAATATACACTTTAGGGCGTAAATAGACTAATGATTTTATTTTTTAGTTAAAAGGCATGAGATTTGCAGTAAACATCTATTTTTGCAGTCCACTTGCCCAGGTGGCGGAATTGGTAGACGCGTTGGTCTCAAACACCAATGAGGTAACTCGTGCCGGTTCGAGCCCGGCTCTGGGTACTAAAGCAGAAACGATAAGTTTCTGCTTTTTTTATTTTAAATAATTAGTTTTTTAATATTACTATAACTAAAAATTTAACTTTTTTTTTAGAATAAATTTTTACTTTAATTATTATACTTGTTATAAAAACAGTAAATACTATGCTAAGCATAATAGATGTTTTTTTATGCCATATATTTGCACTTTAATTCAAACAGACAACTTAAACTAAAAAATGAATACAATAATAAAAATATCAATTGCTGCATTTCTACTTATAGCATTAAATACAAAAGCACAGCATTCTACAAAATTTAAAGAGTTTAATGCAGGAGTATATTTAGATGGATTAGATGAAGATATGTTTGTTTTTCCCGGAGTTTCTTTTCTTTGGGGGAAAACAACATATTTTTCTAATAATCTATTGCTTGATTATGAGTATGGGTTTGCATTACCAACACTTATAACTGGTAAAATAGGTTTAGGTATTGGCAATTCTAATAATACTGTGGTACTTGGAGTTAGACCTTTTCCGAGTTCTGTCTATTTACAATATACACGTAAAGAAAAGCACTTATTCAATAGAGAATATGGAAGGAATTTGGGATGAAGGTGGAATAATTATAAATTATGGATATCGTTGGTAATCTAAAACATATAAAAAATTACATATATTCAACATAAATAAAAACTTCTTTTTATGTATCTTGCGTTTTTATTTTCCAGCAACAAATGACAAATATAAAACAAGAAAAATACGATAGAGCTTACCTAAGAATGGCACTAGAATGGGCTAAGCTCTCCCACTGCAAACGAAAACAAGTTGGAGCCTTAATCGTTAAAAATAGAATGATAATTTCTGACGGATACAATGGGACGCCAACAGGATTTGATAATTGCTGTGAAGATGAAAATGAAAAAACACAATGGTATGTTCTCCACGCAGAAGCCAATGCCATATTAAAAACTGCAAGCTCTACTCATGATTGTAGCGGAGCAACCCTATATCTAACCATGTCCCCTTGTAAAGAATGCAGTAAACTTGTACATCAAGCTGGTATAAAACGTCTTGTATTCATTAATAAATATAAAGATACATCAGGAATAGAATTCTTAAAAGAAGCAGAAGTGGATGTGGTGGAATTTGACAAGCAAAAATTATAATGAAGAAATTACAACCTCTTATTTACGCTCTGCTAATTTGCAGTGGAATACTTATAGGAAATATAGGCAACAACCCAACCGAAGCAAATGAGGAAGGGAAAATTAATGCCATTCTCAACCTAATTGACAACCACTATGTGGATACGCTAAACACTAGTGACTTTGAAGATAAAACGATTAATGCTATACTTAATGAGCTTGACCCCCACTCCGCTTATATTCCGGTTAAAAAATACCAAGCTGTAGAAGAAGATATGCAAGGGAGTTTTAGTGGAATAGGTGTACAATTCAATATTATTGATGATAGTATAGTAGTCGTTTCAGCCATTTCAGGAGGACCATCAGAAAACCTAGGCATTCAGTCGGGAGACAGAATTATATCCGTAGAAAAAGAAGATGTTGCCAGTGTAGGAATAAAAAATGAAGGCGTAATAAAACTACTAAGAGGGGAAAAAGGCAGTATTGTAAACATAAACATAAAAAGAAGAGGGCAACTAGAACTTATGCCCTTTGCTATAACCCGTGATGACATTCCATTATATAGTGTAGATGTTGGAATAATGCTTCAAGGAAATATCGGCTATGTAAAAATAAACCGATTTGCCGCTACTACATATCAAGAGATGATGGAGAAAGTAAATTCTCTACAACAAGAGGGAATGCAGAAACTGATCCTTGATTTAAGAGGAAACCCTGGAGGATACCTACACATAGCCAACCAAATGTGTGATGAATTCCTAAAAGATGGAGAGTTAATCGTATTCACTGAGGGCAGAAATAGACCTAAAGAAGAAACATTCGCCACTCGAAATGGACAGCTAGAAAACATAAAGGTAATCGTGCTTATTGATGAAGGGTCAGCATCTGCATCCGAAATTGTATCGGGGGCCTTGCAAGATAACGATAGAGGAAAAATTATAGGAAGAAGATCGTTCGGGAAAGGCCTAGTGCAGGAACAGATTCCACTTCAAGATGGATCAGTAATTCGTCTTACAACGCAAAGATATTATACGCCATCTGGTAGATGCATACAAAAAGATTATGGGAAAAATGAAAAGGATTACTATTTAGAACAATACATACGAAAAGATACAATAGATAACTTTCCTGATAGTTTAATATACACCACAAAAAATGGAAGGACGGTATATGGTGGTGGTGGAATTACGCCAGATATAATTATAAAAAGAGATAGTACAGCAAACTATTTGCAAATAAATAGAATGATAAGTAAGGGCTGGTTAAATGAGTTTTGCTTAAAACAAAGTGAACAGTTAAAAAAGAAAAATATCAAATCCCATACCGAAATTGATAAAGCCATTATTTACTCCCAATACAAAGAATTTGTAAACGAAAAAGATAAAAACTTTAAGCTGAAACTAGGAAGTACTGAATTGAAGTATTTCAGTAACCTATTAAAAGCAACTACCTGCCGAAACCTATGGGATAATGATATTTATTATTCTGTAATAAGCGAAGAGGATCAATTTATTCAAAGAGCCATTAATGAGATGCAAATGGATTAATTAAAAATATAATAACTTCTCATAATGTTCTTAGGGAAAAGAAACTTTTAGAAATTTTAATTTCTAGATAATAAATTTTAAATCATTAACTAATTTAGCAAAAACATAATAACAGTAACATATGAATATTACAATTATTGGCTCAGGATACGTCGGACTAGTCTCAGGAAGTTGCTTTGCAGAAATGGGAAGTCATGTTACTTGCGTAGATATTGATCCTATTAAAATAGAGAAGTTAAATAATGGAATAATCCCAATTTATGAGCCTGGATTAGAGGGAATGGTTTTAAAAAATGTAAAAAATAAAACCCTTTTTTTTACAACAAATCTGAATGAACCCCTTGAAAATTGTGATGTTGCTTTTATAGCAGTAGGAACCCCAATGGGTGAGGATGGTTCTGCAGATCTAAAATATGTATTATCTGTTGCCAAATCTATTGGTAAATCGATGCAAAAAAGATTAATCGTCGTTGACAAGTCTACTGTACCCATTGGAACTGCAGATAAAGTAAAATTTACAATACAGAAAGAATTAGATTCTAGAGGGTCTAATTTAGAATTTGATGTTGTTTCTAATCCTGAATTTTTAAAAGAGGGTGCAGCAATTGCAGATTTTATGAAACCAGACAGAGTCGTAATTGGAGCAAATTCTGAAGTTGCATTTAAAATAATGAAACAATTATACTCTCCTTTTTTTAAAACTCATGATCGTATAATTACAATGGATATTCGCTCTGCAGAAATGACTAAGTATGCAGCTAATGCAATGTTGGCAACAAAAATATCCTTTATGAATGAAATTGCCAATATTTGTGAAAAAGTAGGTGCAGATGCCAACCAAGTTAGAATTGGAATTGGTTCCGACAAGCGTATTGGATACAATTTTATTTATCCAGGTGCGGGATATGGAGGGTCATGTTTTCCAAAAGATATAAAAGCCTTAACTAAAATAGCAAAAGAAAATGACTATAATGCTAAACTGATAACTGCAGTTGAAGAAGTAAATGATGCGCAAAAATTAGTGATTGCTCAAAAAATAGTTAAACGTTTTGGTGAAAATCTTAATGGATTTGTTTTTGGCATTTGGGGATTGGCATTTAAGCCTGACACTGATGATATGAGAGAAGCACCAGCTATTTATATAATCAAAGAGTTAGTAAAACGTGGAGCGCACATTAAAGCTTATGACCCTAAAGCTATTCCAGAAGCAAAAGATCAATACCTTAAAGATGTTAAGAACATAAGCTATGTAGATTCAAAGTATGATGCCTTAAAAGAATCTGACGCACTAGTTCTTTTAACTGAGTGGAAAGAGTTTAGATCTCCTGATTTCAGTAGAATAAAATTATTGTTAAAAAACCCAATTATATTTGATGGAAGAAATCAGTATAATACAAATGATTTAAAAGAAATTGGTATTAAATATTACCAAATAGGTAAGAAATAATGAATAGTTCTAGATAACTATTAATAAATTATAATAACGCATCAAGATCAAATTGGTTTTCTTATTTTTATTCATTGTTCTATTAGTTTTATAAAATATATTATTAATGATTTCCAAAACAACAAAAATTTATATCGCAGGTCATAAAGGTATGGTTGGCTCTGCTGTTATGAGAGCTTTAAAGCAGAAAGGATATACAAATTTATTAGGAAAAACTAGTACTGAGTTAGATTTAAGAAATCAACAAGCAGTTATAAATTTTTATGCATCTGAAAAACCAGATGTGGTTATTGATGCAGCTGCAAAAGTTGGTGGAATACTCGCTAACAACGATTATCCATACCAATTTTTAATGGAGAACATGCAAATTCAAAATAACTTAGTTGATGGCGCATTAAATGCAGGAATAGAGAAATTTATTTTTCTGGGAAGTTCTTGTATCTATCCAAAATTTGCGCCACAACCCTTAAAAGAAGAGTATCTACTTACAGGTTCCTTAGAGCCTACAAATGAATGGTATGCAATTGCAAAAATAACAGGAGTAAAAGCATGTCAGGCTATTAGAAAACAATTTAATAAAGATTATGTAAGTTTAATGCCTACAAACTTGTATGGGTATTTTGATAATTTCGATTTAGAAACCTCTCATGTTTTGCCTGCAATGCTACGCAAATTTCATGAAGCAAAAGAAAATAATACTGCCGTAAAATTATGGGGAAGCGGGACACCAATGAGAGAGTTTCTGTTTGTAGATGATATGGCTGAAGCAGTTGTTTTTGCTTTA
>JABGVU010000060.1 GCA_018645865.1 Flavobacteriales bacterium | reverse complement strand
TTTATAAGCGAAAAAATTGAATATTTGTTTTTCATTATTAGGCAATAATTACTTTATAAATATTGAATATTCAATACAATCGGATATATCAATGTCGCAGTGGAAGAGTGGGTGAGAGGCTGAAACCAGTCGTTTGCTAACGCAATTAATTCGTAATTCTTTTAATTTCTTTACAGCTCCATCAGTTACTTTAGATGCCTATTAGTTGGCTAAGTATCGACTGAATTTCAAAAAGAGCTTATGTGTCAACAGAAAGATATGAAAAAAAACTCGATTAAAACTCGACCGCAATATCTCGATTATGAAACTCGATTATTAGCGCAACCTATAACAATACGGAGCATCAACTATGGCTAAGAACATTATACTGAGAGACAGCATCCTTGATAAATTACAAACTAACTTTATTGACGATACAGGTAAAACACATGAACAAATAAAATATTATTTTGGGGATTGTAAAGGCAGAAATTGTCAAGGCCTGGGCATGTACCACAAAAGGAAGAATAAACGAAAAGTTATGATTCTTGATTATTGGTTAAATGATGGAGTTGAAAGAATCTTATCAAATGGAAAAAAAGTATATGGTGAAAGTAAGCGATATGTTCTTGGTGATTATCATAAAACAAATTTCAATGTTAAAGCTATTGAAAAAAAGATCGCAGATTTAAGAGCTGACTATGGCAGCCAAAATAATCTAACTTGGACTGTTGATATTGTAGAAGGTGAAAAACTTAAAAAAAGAAAGCTATACGATACACAGCTTGGTGAAATTCAGCGTGCTACATTTAATGATGCTATAAAAAGTTTCTTTGAAGCTAATTGTCCACAAATAGATAAGCCTTCTGAGACATTACATAAAACTACTATAAGAGAAAATGCAAGATACATGATGGGTTATAATGACAGGTTAAAAGCATTAAAATTTATTACCAACAAAGACAACCAAGGTGAGATTGAATTCCAGGAAAGTTACAAAATAGATGGTGAAGTTAAAGAAGGTATTACAAGTTGGGATCAGTTTTGGAATAGATTTCCGCCAAAAGAATATACTGATATAGGTCCAGGAAAAGCTGTATTTGATACACCGTTTGGTCAGAAGGTATTAGCGGATATTACAGAGCATGATGTAAGACATTATCTAAATAAATTGACTGCATCACCTGGTACAAAAAAACAGATTAAAGAGAGTTTTAGTTATGTTTGGAACCATGCAAAAGAAAAAACTATGCTTGGAAAAAACTCACCAAACAATCCAGTAAGAAATATTAAAATAGAAAGACCAACTGCTAGTGCAGCATCTAAGTACAACAAAGCAGAATTTACTGATGAGCAATTGTCTAAGATCCTTGCTGCTTGTGACTTGCTTAAAGACAAATACCCATTTCAAACATTTGTAATAAAGCTGATGATTTTTACTGGTCGTAGAAGAGAAACTTTGCTGCTGCTTAAATGGGATTACATCAAATGGAATACAGAAGTTTTAGATAATGATGGTAAAAAAATTACTGTATACGGAAAAATAGAGATCCCTGCACATGTAAATAAAACTAAGGTAGAAGATAAATTTTGGATTACATCAAATATCCGTGATGCGTTAGTCGAGTTGCATAAACAAAGAGAATTTCATTCATGGTCCATGTTTATACCATGGTGTTTCCCTAGCCCTAGAGTCAAAGATAAAAGATTCCTGCGTAAAGGCAATGAGAACAACACAGATGCAGCTAGATTAAAAGATGTCAGAGAGCTGTGGGAAGAGATAAAAAAACATTGTGGTCTTACAGATGTTGCAATGAGAATGTTCAGAAATACTCATGAGAATAAAGTTAATGAGCAGAAGAAGGCAGCATCAACATGGGATGTAATTACTGTAACTGGAAGATCCGACACTAGATCCTCAGAGAGCAGCTATTTAAACAAAAAGCTAACACCAAAAACTGCTGATCTTATGGATGATATGGATAGTGAATGGAATAGAATAAAAAAGATTAGAGTTATTAAATAATACGTGGTACATAGTTTACACCTGGTAGCGACAGGAATTTCCCTACACTACCGGATAATTAAAACCGCGATGGAAGAGTGGGTGAGTTGGCTGAAACCAGGCGTTTGCTAAATGTCCGAACGGAGCAATCCGTTCCGAGAGTTCGAATCTCTCCTCTTCCGCGGAATAATATAGGATATGAAAAAGAAAAAGATCAAAACAAAAAAACCTTTAACAGATGCTGAGGCACTAGAAATAATTGGTGGATCTCTTGAGTATTGGGGAACTGCTGAAAAAGGATCTCCACCATTACCAAAAGATAAAAGCAAAGTATCATTATCACCACTAGATAAAGATGGTAACGAAATTGAATGGTATGGCTACGGTTGGCCGGGAATAATCAGATATGCAGAAGCATTAGGTGTTGACTATACACAAGTTGGAAGTTGGATAGAAAGCACCCATGGAAACAAAGCTACATTTAATCAAATAATGTTTGCCCAGGAATTACATAAATCATTAGGTATGGTGGATCATTACAGAAGGCCTAGATTAGAAATTGCTCCAACTGGTAAAGAAAGCGATATGCATTACGCGATAAGGATGCAGCAAACTAAAATTTTTAAACTTTATGCAGCAGCAGGTGGTAAAGCTAAAGATAAATATAAAGGTATAGCTGCACTATATAAACAGGTTCAAAAAACTAGAAAAAAATATGTTGAAG
>JABGVU010000045.1 GCA_018645865.1 Flavobacteriales bacterium | reverse complement strand
TTAGATAAATTATCAGCTATTAATGACAGGTATAATGAGGTAGAACGATTAATTTCTTCTCCTGATGCAATGAATGATATGAAAGTATTTATTCAATTAAGCAAGGAATATAAGGATCTTGACCCTATTATTAAGGCATATAAAGAATATAGAGATTTAGTAGGAAATATTGCTGAGGCAAAAGAAATTGTTTCAACTACTGATGATCCTGAAATGAAGGAAATGGCAAAAATGGATTTGGATGAAAATTTGCCTAGGAAAGAGAAAATGGATGAGAAAATTAAAGTGCTCTTAATTCCTCAAGATCCTGCTGATGCTAAAAATGCTGTAATGGAAATTAGAGCAGGAACAGGTGGTGATGAAGCGAGTATTTTTGCTGGAGATTTATATAGAATGTATACAGCATTTGCACAATCAAGAGGATGGAAAACAGAACTTGTGGATGTTGCTGATGGAACATCAGGAGGCTATAAAGAGATTATTGTCAATATTTCAGGAGAAGATGTTTACGGGCAAATGAAGTTTGAGAGTGGAGTGCATAGAGTGCAAAGGGTTCCTCAGACAGAAACACAAGGCAGGGTTCATACTTCAGCAGCTACTGTTATTGTATTGCCCGAAGCGGAGGAATTTGATATAGAATTATTACCCTCTGATATCCGTAAGGATACTTATTGTTCTTCAGGCCCTGGTGGTCAATCGGTAAATACAACTTATTCAGCAGTTCGTTTAACACATATTCCAACTGGTGTTGTTGCACAATGTCAAGATCAGAAATCACAACTTAAAAATTATGATAAAGCATTAAAGGTTTTGCGTTCTCGTATTTATGAAATTGAATTGCAAAAGAAATTAGAGGAAGATGCTAAGCATAGAAAAACTATGGTTTCTTCAGGAGATAGGTCAGCAAAAATTAGAACTTATAACTATCCACAAGGGAGAGTTACCGAGCATAGAATTGGACTCACCAAATATAACTTACAAAATGTAATGGGTGGTGATATTCAAGAATTTATTGATGAGTTGCAATTGGCAGAAAATACTGAAAAATTAAAAGTGGGTTCCTCAGCAAATGACTAAACAAGAACTCATAAATCAAATTAAGAAAAAAAAATCATTCTTGTGTATTGGTTTAGATACGGATATTAAAAAAATACCAACTCATTTGTTGGAATTGGAAGATCCTATTTTTGAATTCAACAAACAAATAATTGATGCGACTAAAGATTTATGTGTGGCTTACAAACCTAATATTGCTTTTTATGAAAGTAACGGGATAAGCGGATTGAACTCTCTGCAGAAAACGTTAGATTATATTCCAAATAACATTTTTACTATTGCAGATGCAAAAAGAGGAGATATAGGAAATACTTCTAGCATGTATGCAAAAGCATTTTTCGAAAAAATGAGCTTTGATTCTATAACTGTTGCTCCTTATATGGGTGCGGATTCTGTTACTCCATTTTTGGAGTTTGAAGATAAGTGGGCTATTGTTTTAGCACTTACTTCCAATAAAGGAGGATTGGATTTTCAAAAAATAGAAGGTGAGAATGGAAAGCAATTATTTGAACAAGTTTTAGAGACTTCAAAAGAGTGGGGTACGGATGAAAATATGATGTATGTTGTTGGCGCTACAAGATCTGAATATTTTTTAGAAATAAGAGCGATTGTTCCAAACCACTTTTTGTTAGTCCCTGGTGTTGGCACTCAAGGGGGTAACCTTAAGGATGTTGCAAGGTTTGGACTTAATAAGGATTGCGGTTTATTAGTTAATTCTTCTAGAGGAATTATCTATGCAGGAAATGATGTTGATTTTGCAGAAAAAGCAAAAGTAGAAGCGCATAAATTACAGCAAGAAATGGCTATTATTTTATCAGAAGCAGGGATCTAGAACTTTATTTTATAAACAATATAACCAATCCATTCATGGATTAGATCTTGCCATTTTTCCAGCGCATCAATATTTGGGATAAATAAATAATCAATTGATAAAGTAATTTCAGAATTTGTACAATCAGTTGGATAGCAATCTATATTGAAATTATTTTTATTGAAACAAAATTTTGCTCTTTTCATATGGTTTGCAGAAGTGATGAGTAGTAATTTTTGAGAGATATCACTTTTGATAAGGATTGCGGTATTTTGAGCATTCTCCATAGTGTTTCTAGAACTATTTTCTAGTAGGATATCCTTGGTTTCTATCCCCATGTTTATCAAGAAACTTTTTGACCATTCTGACTCCTTCATGCCATTATTTATGAGTTTTCCATTTCCTCCACTGATTATAATTTTGTCAATTTTACCTAATTTATACAATTCAATAGCTGAGATAAGTCGATCGCCATTATTATTAAAATCAATATGTTGTATTGCTTTATTATAAAAGGAATACCCTCCTAAAACGATGCCGTATTTATAATTATGCGTTAGAGATGAAATTGATTTTGGGGATGCTTCCCATGCTCTAGCGGCTTGATCAGTTAGAAATTCATTAGTAAAAAAATAGAATAGACTAATACTAATAATTAATATTTTTCTCCTTTTAGATTTATAAAGTAGAGCAATAATTAACAAGATAAAAATCCATATAATTGGCTGGCTTAAAAAGGTAAATATTTTAGAGATAATAAAAAACATAGTTTATTTCTTTAGATTCAAAGATAAATTATTATTAGATAATAGATTTTTTTTTAATTACTATTTAAATTATGTTTAACTTGCAGCATTAAAAATAACTAATTAAGAATGATTAATTTCTTTCGTAATATTTTCACAAAGCAGTTCTTTGGAGTAAGTTCTTGGTGGGGGAATCGACTAGGGATAAAAACATCCTTTATTCGCTTATTTTTTATTTATGCGGCCTTCACTAATACTCTCACTATTTTGATATATTTGTTTATGATTTTTTTATTAAAGTTAAGAAATCATTTTAAGTATAGAAAAAGAAAAAGCGTTTTTGATTTATAATAATTATGGAAAATTTACAAATAAAACTTACAGTATTACTTTTACTTATTGAGGTTATCGCTTTTGCTTGGTTGATTATTGATATTCAAAAATCAAAGAAGAATCAAAATAAGATTATTGAATTAGAGCATCAGATTTTAAAAGTCGAAGGTTCTATTATGGAACTTGAAAAGACTATTGTCGATAAGATTGACATACTAATTGAGCAATCTAATGACTGAAAGAAAAGTACTAGGTGTCTGTGCTTGGCTTGCTGATAAATTTGGTATTGATGTTGGAGGCTTAAGAATTTTATTTGTTGCTGCAGCTGTTTTAGGCCTTGGATCACCAATCTTTATTTATATTATTTTGTATTTAGTAAAACCGAGCGAATATTAAATGAAGATTCTAATTACAGGAAGTAATGGCTTATTAGGGCAGAAACTCTTACACAAACTAAGACAAAATTATTCAGTTCAGCTGATCGCAACTTCTAAAGGAGAGAATAGAGTCTCTGAGAAAGAAGGTTATACTTATTTTGACTTAGATATCACAAATAATGATGCAGTTGCTAAGCTTATTGCAAGCGAAGAACCACAAGTAGTTATCAATACGGCAGCTATGACTAATGTCGATTTGTGTGAAGATGAGAAACAGGCTTGTGATGCTTTAAATGTAGATGCAGTAAGGTATTTGGCTGATGCTTGCGAAAAAATTGCTTCTCATTTAATTCAAATTTCTACTGATTTTATTTTTGATGGAGAGAATGGACCTTATACTGAGGAAGCTATACCTAATCCGCTTTCTTATTACGGACTTTCTAAATTTAAATCAGAACAATTATTACAAGTCCATTCTGTAAAATGGACGATTCTTAGAACAATAATTGTATTTGGGGTAGGGGAGAAATTAAGCAAAGGAAATATAGTAATTTGGGCTAAGGATGCTTTAGAAAAAGGAGATTCGCTCAATATTATTGATGACCAATTTCGCGCACCAACTCTGGCGGATGACTTGGCAGATATTTGTATTTTAGCAGCTAAGAAAAAAGCATTTGGAATTTTTAATGCTTCTGGAAAAGACATTATGAGTATTTATGAAATAGTAAAAAGGATAGCAAAACACTATGGAAACTCAACAGATAATTTGAATAAAATAAGTACGGCAACACTTAAACAGAAAGCGGGAAGACCTCCTAGAACAGGTTTTATTTTGGATAAATCCAGAAAAGAATTAGGCTATAATCCGCATTCATTTGAAGAGTGCTTAACTATAATAGATGAGCAATTAAAAACAATATATTAACAATGAAAAAAATACTACTAACTTTATTAAGTGTACTATTTTGTGCAATAACCTTTGCACAGAGTGTACCACAAGGAATTAATTTTTAATACAGACAAATGAAAAACAAATTATCACTTTTTATCCTAATGCTTATTTCTGCTGTATCATCAAAAGCAGCTACATTAAGCGAAACAATTGATGGCTTCTTTAAGCCAATAGTAGACAACTATTTAGTTCCTGTTATTTTTTGGGATCCTATAAAAGCAATGGGCTTTGATGTAGGGGCGGATGTTCCTATTGTAGTAGTATGGTTAGTTTTTGGGGCTATTTACTTCACTTTTAGAATGAACTTTATAAATTTTAGAGGATTCAAACATGCTATTGGTTTAGTAAAAGGAGATTATGATGATCCTAATGATAAAGGAGAGGTTTCTCATTTTCAGGCGCTAACAACTGCACTTTCAGCAACTGTTGGTTTAGGAAATATTGCAGGGGTAGCTATTGCAATATCAGTAGGTGGCCCTGGCGCAACTTTCTGGATGATAGTAGCAGGGCTACTTGGAATGTCGGCCAAATTTGTAGAATGTACCTTAGGAGTAAAATATCGTAAGCTAGATGAAAATGGAGAGGTTTCTGGAGGGCCAATGTATTACTTGCGTGATGGTTTAGCTAAATATAACATGGCAGGCTTTGGTAAAGTTCTTGCCGTTTTATTTGCAATACTTTGTATTGGAGGTTCTTTTGGTGGAGGGAATATGTTTCAAGCCAATCAGGCTTACGCACAAGTAGCTGGGCAGTTTCCAGCTTTGGCTAGTAGCGGACCAATGTTTGGTTTAATCTTAGCTATCTTGGTAGGAGCTGTTATTATTGGGGGTAT
>JABGVU010000043.1 GCA_018645865.1 Flavobacteriales bacterium | reverse complement strand
ACTATCCCAGCTATGGGAATGATTTACTACTACAAAAAATACGAATACACAAAATCAGGTGCAATAAAAGCATTTATCATTTCAATGATAATGTTGGGGCTTTTACAAGGAGTAATCATCCCTGGTGCTGTCAGTCTAATTTCTACTTTTGAATTGTTCTTTGTGAACACTATTGGCTTGCCATTTAATTCAGGAACTATTATTTATTTTCTTTCAATGATCGGGGCAATTGGATTCGGATTATCTTACACCAAGAAACATAATAAAGTCGTTTGGAATACTGCAATCCTAGGAATTATGATGCTCTTAATAGGTTATTCATCTTTCGCAATTTTAGTAGTGCGTTCTAACGCAAACCCTCCTATTGATGAAAATAACCCTGAAGATGCAGTAGGACTTTTATCCTACTTAAAAAGAGAGCAGTATGGAAGTTGGCCAATTATTTACGGGCAACATTTTAATGCAAAATTAGATAGCAAAAAACCGTATCTAGATGGGACCCCTGTTTACACAAAAGATGAAAAGAAAGGAAAATATACTGTAATAGATAAGAGAAAAAACACACTTCCAAATTACAGCAAAAAAGATAAAATGTTTTTCCCAAGAATTTGGAGTAATACACAAACTAGGCATGCAGGAGGTTATGTGAATTGGGCGGGACTAAAAAACAAAGATGTAAAACCAACCTTTGGTCAGAATTTAACTTACTTTTTCAAGTATCAAATTGGCTGGTCATACATTCGTTATTTTATGTGGAATTTTGCTGGAAGACAGAATGACTTTATGAATATGGATGGAAATTCATTGAATGGAAATTGGGAAAGCGGAATTGGTTTTATTGATAATGCAAGATTAGGAACCCCTTCTTCAGAAGTGAATGTCCCTGACTATTTAGGAAAGAATAAAGGGAAGAATCATTATTATTTCTTACCGCTACTGCTAGGATTAATAGGAATGCTATTCCATTTTAAACAACATAATCAAGATGCATTAGCCGTCCTACTCTTTTTCCTATTTACTGGAGCACTTATCATTGTATACTTAAATGTCGTTCCTTTCCAACCAAGAGAAAGAGATTATGCTTATGTCGGTTCATTCTATGCTTTCGCAATATGGATAGGAATTGGTGTTTTAGGAATTTATGATTTCTTAAATAAAAAAATGAACTCCACTGCTAGTGCTGGTTTAGCGACAGTTATTGCACTTATCATCCCAACACTAATGGCAGCTGAAAATTGGGATGACCATGATAGAAGCGGAAGATTTACGGCTTTAGAGGTTGCGAAAAATTATCTAAATTCTTGCGATAAAAATGCAATTCTATTTACTAATGGTGATAATGATACTTTCCCACTTTGGTATGCACAAGAAGTAGAAGGAATTAGAACTGATATTAAAGTAGTAAATCTCTCACTATTTAATACCCCTTGGTATATTGATCAAATGAAAAGAGCTTCTTATGATGCTGCCCCTATTCCATCATCATTAGAACATGATGATTACAGGGCAGGCACAAGAGACTATACTCCAATAAATGAACGATTTAAAGATTATGTTGAAGTAAAAGATGTCGTAAACTTTATAAATAGTAAGAGTTCAAAAGCTAAGATAAATACTTCAGCAGGATTAAGAAGCTATTGCCCTACTAAAAAACTAAAACTTTCGGTAAATAAAAAACATGTAACAGCATTTATTCCTACAGAATATCACAATAAAATTGTAGATGAAATAAAATTCAAGCTAAAAGGAAACGGGCTTTATAAAAACAAATTGATGGTGTTGGATATCTTAGCTAACTTCAATTGGAAGCGTCCTATCTATTTTGCTATTACCGTAGGAAGAGATAACTTTATGGGCTTAGAAAAATACTTTCAATTAGAAGGATTAGCATACAGACTTGTACCGTATGTAGCCAAGTCTCCTGATGGGCAAACTGGAGTTGTACATACTGAAAAAATGCATGAACGATTAGTGAAAAAATTTGAGTGGGGAGGTTTTAATAATGCTAAACTATATTTTGATGAAACCAATACCAGAATGGTAATGAATTTCAGAAATAACTATTCACGTTTAGCAGAAGCCTTATTCCAAAAAGGAGATACAGCTAGGGCAATTGAAACATTGGATAAATGTATGGCGGAATTCCCTAGAGATGTAGTTAACTTAAGTTATTTTGCATTACCAATTATTGACATCTATTATAAGTTAGGGGAAGATGAAAAAGCAAAAAAAATACTAGCTGTAATGATTGATGATTACTTAACCGAAATTAAATACTTGAAAGAGTTTAAAAGCGGTAGTGGGTTAAAACAAAACATAGGAATAACAGGACAAGTACTTAGTAGTTTAAGCAGGATTATTCAGATTCATAAATTAGAAGACTCATCATTTACTTATGCTTATCAAGAAGGAGTTTATTACAAAAATAAAGGAGATAATAAAGTAGAAATTGATTATGAAACTTATCGTATCAATACTTTTATGGATGAATATTTAAACGTTCAATAATAAACTTGTTTGTTACAACACCAAAATTTATACAAACACTCTTTCCTTCATTAGTTTGGAGAAAAGATACCCTAGATAAAGAAATCTGGCTTACTTTTGATGACGGGCCAACGCCCGAAATTACTCCTTGGATTTTATCCATTTTAAAAAAGGAAAATGTAAAAGCTACTTTCTTTTTAGTTGGACAACAAATAGAAGAATTTCCAGAACTTGTAGGTGCTATTATTAAAGACGGGCACACAATAGCCAATCATTCCTATTCCCATAAAAACGGATGGCTTACCAATAAAGAAAAGTACTTAGAGGATATAGAAAATTGTCAAGTATTAATGCCTAATAATAAATTGTTTCGACCACCTTACGGTAAAATTACTAAGGCACAAATTACATCACTCAAAGAAAAATATAAAATCATTCTATGGGATGTTCTTAGCTATGATTTTAAGCAGAGTACTAATTCTAAAAAAATACAAGAAAATATTATACAAAATACTACATCAGGCTCAATAATAGTAATGCACAACAATCAGAAGAGTTTTAAAAATCTTCAACCAATACTAGAAAAGACAATTCAAGAATTAAAAGCAAAAGGGTATAATTTTAGCACTACTTGGTAGCAATACAAAAGTGATCTAAGCACTTAGTATTAGAGGTCGAGATTGAGTAATCAGTATAGACAAGAGAATTTACAATTCCTTCATTAGCATCTTGTAAACTATGTCGGTTAAATCTATTTAAGATATCATAAGGAATCTGTAATAACCATCTTGGTAACCAGTATTGAAAATTTAGAATATCAAAACGAGTAATTTTACGAACAGATTCTTTATTTTTATTGTAATAGTCCATTACTTTATCATTTCCAAAAACTCCTTTCAACTCATAATTATCGAATGAGCTTTTAAGCACCTCCCCCATTTGTTTAGGAGTATATTCACGAATATGCCAAGGGTTTCTAGTCAAGGACATCATACTATTTGGAGTTGTTAAAATTACCTTCCCTCCTGGCTTTAGTACCCTGTGGATTTCTTGCAAAAACATTTTGTCATCTTTTATATGCTCAATCACTTGAAAGGTAACTACAAAATCAACACTATTATCTTCAATTCCTTTTAAAGGAGGGACTTCTACTTGAATAAATGTAATATTATTTTCTTTCTTTAACTCATCACTAATTTCAGTATTGTACTTATCTACTGCAATATAATGAACAGCTTTAGGAGCTAATTCCATAATTCCATACCCCTCACCACTCCCTACTTCAAGTACAGTTCCTCTAACTAATTTAGCAGCTTCTTTATAAGCGATTAAGTGCCTTTGATAAATAACATTTTCTGAAGGATCAAGATGTGAGCTTCTTTCAGCCGTCTGTAGTATTCCCATTTAATTTAATTTTGAAGTTGGCAAATATAAGAAATCTAATCCGCTAGCTCAACAAGTACTGGGCAATGGTCAGAATGCTTAGCTGCAGGTAAAATTTGTGCCCGTTTTAATTTAGGTGAAAGAGTCTTAGATATCATATTATAATCAATACGCCAACCCAAGTTCTTGGCTCTAGAGTTTGCTCTGTAACTCCACCAACTATAATGATGTGGATCAGTACTTAACTGTCTAAAAGAATCTACAAAACCACCTGAAATAAATTGACTTACCCATTCTCTTTCTTCAGGTAAAAAGCCTGATGAATTTTTATTAACTTTAGGATTATGAATATCAATTTCAGTATGACAAATATTATAATCTCCTGATATAATGAGATTGGGAATTGTCTTTTTTAATTGCGTAACATAATCGTAAAATAAAGTCAAAAACTCCATTTTAAAAGCTTGCCTTAAAGGATTACTTCCTGAAGGAAAATAAACACTCATTACAGAATAATTTTCAAAATCTGCTCGAATTACTCTCCCTTCAAAATCAATTTTTTCGATACCACAACCATACTCAACATGATTAGGTTTTATCTTTGTCAAGATAGCAACCCCACTATATCCAGGTTTTTCAGCAGAATTGATAAAACAAGTATAACCCAATTCATTAAAAATGGCTTCATCAAATTGTTCGGGCTTTGCTTTAATTTCTTGCAAACATAAAACATCTGCATTTGAAGCGCTTAACCATTGTGGTAAATCCTTTTTAATAGCAGCTCTAATTCCGTTAACATTATAGGTGATTATAGTAGTTGACATCTATCTAAGTTTTAGGTTAGTCCTAGCAGCAATACTTCCCTCAATGATTAAATTAACCTGATACATCCCTGGTGATAATACCTGCACTCTCTCCCACTCAAAACAATGTTTCATTTCAATATTTTTATATTCAAATTCAGATGAACTAGTACATTTGTAACTAGAGTCAGCAACAAGAACCAAAAGTGTATCCGTACCCAAAACTAATTCTCCACCTCCATCTATAATTTGCAAGTAAATAGTCTTTATTTCAGCATCAGAAATCTGGTTAGCCGAAACAGAAAAGCACGTCCTAATTTTCTGTACTTTTTTAGCAAATTTAGTCGCTAATTCCCTTCCTGTACTTCTATAGCGAATAGTTTCAACCTCAACACCAAACACTTCCAAGACAGACCCTATACTTACTTTTTCTTCTAGTTTTTTATTTTGCTTATTTAGCTTATAGTTCTTCCAGTTTATATCCTTATTTACTTTCACTACACTATCTTTTTCTAACACGAGTATTTCATTCAAAACCAGTAAAGAATCAATATTAGCCAAATATCTTTTTGAAATATCCTTTAGAGCCGCAATCTTTCTTTTAGCCTCATTAAGGTCACTTTTAGTTCTTATCAAGTTTCTAATTTCAGCAATTTGATGTTGAATGACAGAATCCTTTTCAGACAATTGTTCATTCAAATCACCATATTCTTCTAACAAATCATCATGCTCATCTATCAAATCATCTAACTCGTCACGCAACATATTTTTTTGTTCAATAAATTGAACTTTTAATTGCATTTGCTGTTCCATTCTGTTCTGCTGAAAAAAAAGAGAAATAATAAGTAAAATAACAATTCCGATAAATAAAATAATTACTTTTCTATTAGTCGAATCTGCCCATAATTCTTTAATTTTATTTATCATCTGATTTTTTAGTTTCTTCCTCAACTTTATTTCCATGCTTAGCTTTCTCATCCACATAATTTAAGTGTAATTCTGAAAGCATTCCATCAAGCAATTTCTCAATTTCATCCGTAATATTCCCCTTTGTTTTTACTTTTAACATTTCCATCAAATCAATAGTCTGATTTACATACTCTATATTACTACTTACCCGCCCTGTTGGGTCAGCAATTTTACCCAATCCCTGCATAGCAGAAGTGTGTAACATGTAAATTAATTGCATTAAAAGTTGATCATTTTTTTCCATAGTTTTCATTTAAATACTTTTTGTAATAGTGCTGAAGTTCTAGCTTTGGGGTTATTTCTAATTTCCTTTTCTTGATTAGCAATAAGCACAAAAATTCCTTCAATTGTTTTATTAGTCACATAATCCTCCAAATCAGGGTTTACTGCTTTTGTAAAAGGAATTGAATTGTACGTTTTCACCAACGGGATCCAATACTTTGTAACCTCAACTTGCTGAATAGCTTTTTTTGTTATTGGCTTTATTTTATTATACAGTTGTGCATTTGTTTGTTTTCTTAAATAAGAAGTTGCAGCCGTATTTTCCCCTTTTAAAATCTGGAGTGCGTCTTGAATACTCATATTGGTAATGGCATCAACAAAAATAACTAACACCTGTTTAGTAGCCAATTCCGCTGCTGAGTTTATACTCTTTTCAAAATCCGTAATTTGTGATTGCATCCCAGCCTTTTGCAAGATATTCTTCATTTTTTCAGCCTCAGCAGGGAAAGGTATACGAATAACTTTGTTAGCATAAAAACCATCCTTAGCTGACGCACTGTCAGTAGCTTTATCAGCTCCAACAATCAAAGCTTCCCTTAATCCTTTGCCTACTTCATCATTTGTAGTAGAAGAGAAAAGTAAAGTACTTGCTTTAGTACTAGCCACTTTTAACAAATCAACTTGAGCTGAGCAAAGCTGAGTTACAAGTAATAACAGTACTGAAAATATGATTTTCATAAACAATTAATTTAAGTGCTAAAATAAGGATTACCAATAAATTGAACGCCAAATGTGTAATTTTCATTTACATTTATTGAAGAAATTTATCATATGATACTTATAGTAGATGACAGATCGATAAAATGCAATTGGATAACATATTCAAATGACTGGGAAATCATTTAAATACCTGAAATTACTAAAAATAAAGAAATTCAGATGCAAGAAATCATACCACCTCCTATTGAAAATTTAGTCAATAAAAACCCCACCAAATAGGTGAGGTTTTTGTGGGCCCAGTTGGGCTTGAACCAACGACCCCTTGATTATGAGTCAAGTGCTCTAACCAGCTGAGCTATTGATTATGATGTAGTTAGGTAATAAATAATATTTAACTGTCTAATCACTGCCTAATGAAATTAAATTATCCAAAAATTCACAAAGACCAAAACCAAAAAGTATTTATCTCCTTTTTCATTAATAAAAAACGCTATCGTTTATATAATGGTAAACGAATTGGAACATTTACAAACCCTAACTCCTTCCCTTTAGTCCAAAGAATTGATGTCGCAAAACTATTAGCTGCTGAGGCATATACATATATTAATAATGGTGGTCTTTTACTAAACTACAGATCCAGTGAAGTTATTACAGGAAAACTAACAGATTTAGATTATTTAAATCTGGCTTTAGAAGTTAAATTAAAAGGTTCATATTCAAAAAAATACAAGAACAATCTTAACTCTTTTCATAGAAAACTAATCTTAATAATGGCAGGTGATAAACTAAACAGTTCGCATGTCAATACCCTACTTAATTCATACACTTCCAATACCTCTTATAACACTGTGAGAAGACATATAAATACACTTGTCAATGAAGCTGTAAATCAAGGATTAGAACATAATCCATTAGCAAATATTAAGAGTAGGAAAGCTAAAGCAACACTCAATAAACCATTTAAGAATACTGCTGAAATACTTAATGAGATAAAGGGCTATAACCATAACTTGTACTTGTGTTGCCTGATGACATTTGGCTGTTTATTAAGACCACATAGAGAGATAAGGGAACTTACTTGGGGCGACTTCTCGAATGACCTTGGATTTATTAACTTATCTGGAGACAGAAATAAGTCAGGCAGAAATAGAATTGTACCTGTACCTTCTTATATTAAGGATCTTCTTACTCAAGGAGAGTCTAATCATAATATATTCTCAGGCAATGCTAAACCTTTAAATGAAGACTACTTTAAGACTCTATGGAGTCGTTTTAAGCAGAGATCCAAGCTGCTTGAGCAAGGGCAAACTCTCTACTCTTTTAGACATACAGGAGCAATAGAAATCTTTAAAAGAACAGGCTCTATAACTAAGCTTCAGAAGGCAATGGGTCATTCTACTATAAATGTATCACTAACCTATTTGAGAGGATTAGAGGTTTCTGAATTAACAGAGAATGATATGCCAAAAATT